>JBATEM010000421.1:0-4151 GCA_049664005.1 Candidatus Macondimonas sp. | reverse complement strand
GCTCGCGGATCAACTGGCGTAACGCAGGCGAATCGGCGGGTGCCCGGTGGCTGAGGCCATTGTTCGGGCGCAACAAACGATGGAGCCCGCCGGCCACCGCCATCGTGGCCAGCAGGGAGGCGGCCGTGACCAGCCACAGGGTAAGGGAAACCTCCCGGAAGCTCTCCAGAATGCTGTTCATGTCCAGGGTTCCTTTTCAGGGCCGTCGCGCCACAGGCGATGCATGAAACGTCGGGAATCCATGAAATGGAGTTGCTGATCGGACTGAAGTTCCGCCGCTGCGTGGCCAGGGCTGGAAAGGCGACCGGCACGTCCCTGAACCCACTGCCGACGCAAGGGCGGCCTTGCAAGCTTGACGCATCGCCTCGGAACGAGCCCGCAGCGCCCCCCGCGCTTGCAAGGCGACCTCAAAGCACCCGCATCCAACCAAAACGGATGTCCAGAGCGGCCGGGCGTTGCCCGGAGAACCGGCCCGCCCCACCGGGATGGGATGGCTATCCAGCCGGACTCGAGCGCGGCACGCCAAACAGATAAGTCGCCCGGTAGGGGAAGCCGAAACGCCCCCTCAACCAGCGCTTGCCGATCTCGAAGTGGTAATCCTCCGACTCCAGATCCCGCGTCAGCGCCCGCAGTTCAGCCGGTGAGTAGGTCCGCAGGCAGGACACGAAGCCGTCCCAGGCGAAGGCCAGTGGACAGATCGGGATCAGGTAGGTGAACAGCAGCCGCTGCCAGGTCACTCGCCCGGCGAAGGGGGTAAAGAACACCCCGGCCAGAAAAACCATGATCGGGATCAGGATCACTGTGTGCACCGCCCGCTCCTGCCCTTCGAAAACCGCAATGCCGGCGCGCTTGGCCACCGCGTCGCTGAGGATGCGATGGGCCTGCGCCGGC
The DNA here is from genome assembly GCA_049664005.1 of Candidatus Macondimonas sp. Classification (GTDB taxonomy): domain Bacteria; phylum Pseudomonadota; class Gammaproteobacteria; order UBA5335; family UBA5335; genus Macondimonas. The sequence goes on along the minus strand of JBATEM010000421.1, from coordinate 3,260 downwards.
CGGAAATGGTGGAACCCGGTGAACACGGTGCGAAAACCATCGAGTTCGCCGGGCAGGTCGAAGGCGCTCACCGACACGGGCCAGCCGGTAATGCGCCCGCCCGAGGACTGTTCCAGCTCGGCGAAAGCCGCCCGGTTGGGGTAAAGATCCGTCAGCACCACCGGCACATCCGCGGCGCCGGCCGCATCCAGACGCGGCAACAGCCCCGGCACTGGCCCGCCTGCACCGGAACACAGGTCCACGATGCGCGTCGCCCCGCTCGCGCGCATGGCCGCCACCAATTGCGGCATCAAGGGTTGGAACAGCCCCATGACCTGCGCCAGGAAGCGCAGGTGATCGGTGATGAAGCGGCGGATGAAATCGGGAACCCAGGGCAGGTCTTCCCATTCCCACAGATGCACACGCGCCATGGATCCCCTATCCTCTCGTGTTTTGACGACAAGCGCCGGACAGCAACCGGCCATCCTTCCGGGCCATTGAAGCAAATCCAGCAGGGAGCGCAAGCGCATGGGCAAACTGGGCGACATCGGCGACCGTTATCGGGTTGCTCCGGGTGGCCAGGTGCGGCTGAAGGATTGGGACCCGGATGATGTCTGGGTCACCGGCGGTGACAAAAGTGCCGGCGTCCACCAGCGCGAATCCCTCGCCGAGCGGCTCGATCGGCTCCAGGATCTGCTCTACGCCCAGAAGCAACACCGCATCCTGCTGATCCTGCAGGGCATGGACACATCCGGCAAGGACAGCACCATCCGTCGCGTGTTTCACACCATCGATCCCCTGGGGGTGCGGGTCGCCAACTTCCGCGCGCCCAACGCCGATGAACTGGGGCGGGACTACCTCTGGCGCGTGCATCGCCAGGTTCCCGCCGATGGGGAGATCGTCATCTTCAACCGCAGCCACTACGAGGACGTGCTGGTCCCCCGTGCCCGTGGCCACCAGACTCGCAGCGAACAACAGCAGCGCCTCGGCCACATCGCCGACTTCGAGCGCATGCTGAGTGACGAGGGCACCACGATCATCAAATGCTACCTGCACATCAGCATCGACGAGCAGCGCCAGCGCCTGCAGGATCGGCTGGACGACCCCACCAAGCACTGGAAATTCGACTACTCCGACATCCGTGAACGCGAATACTGGGACGGCTACATAAAGGCCTACCAGGACGCCCTCGCCGCCACCAGCCACCACCATGCGCCCTGGTATGTCATCCCCGCCAACCGCAAGTGGGTGCGTGATCTGGTGATCTCCGCCATCCTGGTGGATACGCTGCAAGGTCTGCGCATGCGCTATCCGCCCGCGCCCGAGGGGCTCGACAAGGTGAAACTGGACTGAAGCGCCGAGCAAGCCGCGCTGCCCCGATCCGGCGGCATGCCGGGAGCCGCCACCGCTCGGCGTCGCCACGCTCAGTTCTTTTTCAACTTGGTGAACTTCGAACCTTCCAGTGTGAGGTTGTACATCAGGCCTTTCTGGCCGAACACGAAGCCGATCACGGGATCCTCGATATTGGTGGTGTCCACGGTCTTGCCGACGCCGATGTCGATCAGGGCCACGGAGCCATCGACCCCGACCTTCCAGCCTTCACTGGTGCGGAACTTGGCCAGCGCCGCTTCTTCGGTGAAGATCACGACGATGGATTTGGCCTGCGCGCCCAACTGGAAGCCAATGGAAGCAGCCGCGGTGCTGTAGTAATCAACCGTCCTCCCGCCCACGCGCAGTGCGCCTTCGCCATATTCACCGCCCACGCCGATGCCCGCCTTGTAGACCTTGGGGAATACCAGAACGCCCTTGGCAATGCTGAGGAATGCCGGTGCGCCCTCGATTTTCTGGAAAGCATCCAGTGCCCTGTTGACCTCGACATCGATTTCGGCCGCGCTGGCGGCAAGCGCGGGCGCGGCAAAGGCCGTCAACGCAATCAGCGTGGCGAGCATCGCAACGAGGCGTTGGGCGGAAGCAATCGTGGCCATTTCGGTTTTCCTGTCGGGTTGGGGTGCCACGAACTTAGCACACGCGCGTTTCCGGAATGACGGCTCCGCTTGATGATCGGTGCTTGCGTCCGCCGGAATGCGCCGGCAGGCCCGCCCGGCGCAACAGCGGGAATCGCGATGACGGGAGAAATCGGCATCTCCGCAACGCTCGGCTTGCTTAATATTTCGTTGATTCTGGAACTATCGATTACTACAATGGGCCTCCCGCCGTCCGCCGCCTGGAGCTTTCATCATGACCGCATCCGCCCCGCCCGCGCCCGCCATGGGCGGCTTCGAGCGCTACCTCAGCCTGTGGGTGCTGCTCTGCATCGCCGCCGGCATCGGCCTGGGGCAGATTGCGCCAGCCGCTTTCACCCATCTGGGTGAACTGGAATGGGCGGGCCTGAACCTGCCGGTGGCTGTACTCATCTGGCTCATGGTCATTCCCATGCTGCTCAAGGTCGACCTCAAGGCCCTCGGGGCGGTGCGCCAACATCTGGGCGGTGTGGGCGTGACGCTGTTCATCAACTGGGCGATCAAGCCGTTTTCGATGGCGTTGCTGGGCTGGCTGTTCGTGGGCATCCTGTTCCGCCCGCTGCTGCCAGCCGAGCAAATCACCTCCTACATCGCCGGGCTCATCCTGCTGGCCGGTGCGCCCTGTACGGCGATGGTGTTCGTGTGGAGCAACCTGTCGCGCGGCGATCCCCATTTCACCCTGGGGCAGGTCGCCCTGAACGACGTGATCATGGTGTTCGCCTTTGGTCCCTTGATGGCGCTGCTGCTGGGCTTGGCCGCCATCCATGTGCCCTGGGACACGCTGGCGCTGTCGGTGCTGCTCTACATCGTGGTGCCGCTGACGCTGGCCCAGCTCTGGCGGCGCGAACTGCTCGCCCGACCCGATGGCGCCCGGCAACTGGAAACCTGGCTGGCGCGGCTGCATCCCGTCTCTCTCCTCGCCCTGCTCGCCACCCTGGTGCTGCTGTTCGGCTTCCAGGGGCGGCAGATTCTGGCCCAGCCGCTCATCATTGTCCTGTTGGCCATCCCCATCCTGCTCCAGGTGGTGCTCAATTCGGGACTGGCCTATGTACTCAACCGGCAGGTCGGCTCGCCGCATTGCATCGCCGCACCCTCGGCGCTGATCGGCGCCAGCAACTTCTTCGAGCTGGCGGTGGCGACCGCCATTGCCCTGTTCGGCTTCAATTCCGGGGCGGCCCTGGCGACGGTGGTGGGGGTTCTGATCGAGGTGCCGGTGATGCTGGCGCTGGTGCGCGTGCTCGACGCCACCCGCCCCTGGTA
>JBATEM010000420.1:0-2581 GCA_049664005.1 Candidatus Macondimonas sp. | reverse complement strand
ATTGGTTTCGTGATTCAGTGCATGCAGCGCATGTATGAGTTGACCCAGGGCTATAGCCTGGAGGAGGTGGAGCGGGAGATGGGATTGACCAGTCGCTGACTGGCGGTTGAGGTGAATGGGACGGATCGGCACGAGAGAGCGTCACCGATCCGTCCCAGGTCCGATGAGGATTGCACCTGACGCGCGGTCGTCTTCCGTGACGGCGCGATCCCTGTGTCACGAAATGGCCAACAGAAAAAGGAAGATCTGGCATGTCCATTGAATTCGGTTCCACTGAACAGACTGATATTTCCCGCGCGCCGCGCGGCAAGGCGCTGACAAACGTCCAGGACCAGGTGGCGGCCTGGCGCAACGTTGATCTGTTTTTCTTTCCCCTCATCTCCATTCTCATCGGCGGGGCAGCTGTATTTCTCTGCGCCCTCACGGTGGGCGACTGGAGCTACTGGATGGATTGGCGTGACCGTCGCTGGTGGCCGTTGGTGACGCCCTTGCTGCTCCTCGCCCTGCCTGCCGTGGCCACTTACGCCTTCTGGAAATACTTCAAGCTGCCCGTGGCGGCAACTGGCTTGGCATTGGGCTTTTGGTTGTCCCAGATCATCAGCCGCTATGTGAACTTTTATGTTTTCACGGCCTTCCCCATGAACTGGGTCATGCCGGAGGTGTGGATCGGCGCGGCGGTGGTGCTGGATGCCGTCCTGCTGATCACCCGCAGCTTTGCCTTGACAGGCTTGGTGGGTGGCATGCTCTTCGGCTTGCTGTTCTCGGCGATGAACTGGCCCGTGATTGCACCCATGCACATGCCGGTACAACTGGGGGATACGGTGATGACGCTGGCTGACTACATGGGCTTCCAGTACATCCGCACTGCCATGCCGGAGTATGTACGCATCATCGAGGCGGGCACGTTACGCACCTTCGGCACCCATGTGGCGCCCGTGACCGCCTTTGTTTCCGGCTTCTTCGCCATCCTCGTCTATTACGTCTTCGTCTGGATCGGATCGAAGGGCGCCAATCCCGCTTGGCTCAAGAAGCTGGTCTGAAAATACACGGTTGATTCAGGGAGGAATCATGATGGTCAAGATTGGAAATGCTTGGTTGCGTCGAACGATGGGACTGATCCTGGTCTGCCTGCTGTCGGGAGTGGTATTGGCCCCGCCGGCGCTCGCCCACGGCGAGATCGCCCAGATGGCTGGCATCCGCATGCGCACGATTCATTGGTTTGATACCCAGATCGAGCCCCTGAAGGTTCAGGTCAACGACATCGTGACCGTGCGTGGCAAGTTCATGGTCTCGGGACACTGGCCGGATTATGTGGCCAAGCCGGAGGAATGGGTGTTCTTGAATATTGGCGTGCCGGGACCCGTGCTTGTTCGGTTGGACGCCACCGTCAATGGCATGCCCCAGTACCAGTCCACCGCCTTCAAACGGGGCGAGTTCTATGAATACGAGGTCAAGCTGAAGGCCCGCGTCCCCGGGGAGTGGCATGTCCATCCGCTGATCAATATCTGGGAGGCGGGGCCATTGGCGGGACCGGCCAAGTTTGTCCAGATTACCGGAAACAAGGCGGATTTCGTCAATACGGTGACCCTGATGGATGGGGAAACGGTCGATGTGGAACACTATGGGCTGGCTTCCATGTGGTCGATCCACTTGCTGTGGGTGGCGGTGGGCTTGCTGTGGGTGGCGTACTGGTTCCGTCATCTTCCGGTGATGATGCGGCGTTATGTGGCGATCAAGATGTATGGAGAGCTTGAGGCAGAGCGCCATCTCATCACCATCAAGGATATCGCGGTCAGTGTTGGCTTTGTGTTGGGTATTTTGGGAATCACCCTTGCCCTCATGATGTGGTCGATGAATCGCTACGCCATCACCATGCCCCTGCAAACCGGCAAGGTGGAAGCGCCGATCATTCCCTTGCCTGAATCCCAGCAGCAGGTGGATGTGAAAGTCCAGAAAGCCCAGTTCGATCTGCCGTCGCGGCGACTGGATCTGGCGCTCGAAGTCACCAATCGCTCGCCTGAACCGGTGCGGATCGGGCAATTTGTCACTGGGTACGCCAGATTCATCGACGCGGCGGTCCTTAAGGACGTCAAAAGCGATCGCTATGATCCTGTGGCGCCAAATGCACTCCATAGCGATGTTACCTGGGTTGAGCCCGGGCAGACCCGGCTGGTCAATCTGACGGTGGCGGATGCCCTGTGGGGCGAGCAACGCCTGACGGATATCGTGGCTGAGCCTGACCTGCGTTTTGCCGGCCTGCTGTTCTTCTATACCGCCGATGGCCATCGCCAGATTCGGGAAATCAGTGCCCGGATGACACCGAATTTCCTGCCTGGCTATGTGCCGGTCAATCGCCATGGCGGCCATGTTGCACGGAAGACGGAAGAGTCCATCAGCTGACTGAGGCGTCTTGCAGCACGGATCAGGCGGGGCTACAGCCCCGCCTTTTTTAGTGGGCGCACTCTTGGAGGTGAAAGTCCTCCCGTAAGTTGATCACAGCGAACGAAGCGAAGCGCAACTGCGTGAGGGCGACCGAGCGTGGGGAGGAAGCGTGGAGCGAAGCTGCGAGCCGATGAACAAG
>JBATEM010000419.1:0-3265 GCA_049664005.1 Candidatus Macondimonas sp. | reverse complement strand
ACCCGAGCTTGTCTGAGCAATTGTTACAATATGACGGATTTTCCGATATAGAGTTTAATCCAGATAATTCAATAAACTGCCAAGCCGCATCTGCCGCTCTATACAAGTCCCTCACGGAACGCGCTCTAATCGATGTTGCACTATCTTCGCCTGATGAGTTCATAAAGATACATGAAGCACAAAAGAAGATGGGGGTCCCAATACAGAGCGGAATGTTTTGATTGCCTAACAAGGCGCTCGTTCGGACGCAAACTACGCTGCGCTTCGTTTGCGGGGAAATTTGGGTCGGACTCGACTTACACATGGGGTGGCGCAAGGAAGCTGACCGTCCTCTTATTCGTTTGCTTTAATTCCGTACTGCTCCGAAGGACAAGACCCCAAGATCATAAAAGAACGGCTCACCCATGCACCGAGCGAGCCGTTGCCAAGGGATCGTGATTTAAGGCATTGGCGCCGATTGTTCCGCGAGCCGGCCAAAACGGCCGCTGTTGAAGTCCTCGATCGCCGCGATCAGCTCCTGCTTCGTGTTCATCACGAATGGTCCATAGTGGGTGATGGGCTCATTGAGCGGCGCGCCACTCAGCAACAGCACCTGACTGTCCTCCCCCACCGTGACCGCAAGCCCGGTCCCGCCGCGACTGAAATGCCCGGTCTGGGCCGTTTGGATGGCCGTGCCGTCCACCGTCACCTCCCCGCGCAGTACCACCAGCAAGGTGGTCCAGCCTTCCGGCAGCGTGAACGCCGCATGACCGCCCGCGTTCAGCCGCAGATCCCAGACATGCATCGGCGAGTGGGTGCGCGCCGGACCCTGTGCCCCGGCGTACTCGCCGGCGATCACCCGCAAGCTGCCGGCGTTTTCCGGCAACACGATCTCGGGAATCTGCGCCGCCCCGATGGCCTGATAAGCCGGCTCGCCCAGCTTGTCCCGCGCCGGCAGGTTGACCCAGAGATGGGCCATTTCCAACGTGCCGCCCTGTCGTGAAAAGGCCGGCGAGTGGAATTCATCGTGCAGTACACCGGCGGCGGCCGTCATCCATTGCACATCGCCCGGCCCGATGACGCCGCTGTTGCCCGTGGTATCACGGTGCGCGACCTCGCCCTGATAGACGATGGTGACGGTCTCGAAACCACGGTGGGGATGCTCCCCTACCCCGCGCGGAACGCTTGCCGGCGCAAAATGCTGAGGGCCGGCGAAGTCGAGCATCAAGAAGGGACTGGCGTGCTCGGCATCGCGCGGGATGGAAATCAGGTTGCGCACCGGAAAGCCGTCGCCCACCCAGTGGGCCGAGGCCTGGGGCGTGATCCGGTTCAGTTGTTTCATGGCGCGTCTCCTGGATTTGCGTGGGTACGACGCCAAGATAGGGCCGATTGCCGGCATGCAGAAGCGCACGAAAGGCGAATCCCGCGTTCGGCTGCCGCGAACACCACGGCAGCCTGCGGCATGACAACGCCGGCGGCCGGTTTTTAGCGCGGACTTTTGATCGGCAGGCCGGCGAGATCGGGCGCCACCAGAGGCGGCGACGGGCTGCCGCTGACCGTGCCGAAAGTGCGTCCCGCGTTCCAGTCGGCGGTGGCGTTAACCATCTCGTCGCGATTGCGGGCGACGAAGTTCCACCACAACAGGATTTCCTCCGCGAAAGGCTCGCCCCCGATCAGCAACAGACGCGCCGCCGCCTGGCTCTGGAGCGCCAACTGCGCGCGCCGTGCCGAGATAGAGCAAGGTGCCGGGCTCCAGCATCTCGCCTTCCACCTCCACTGCGCCGCTCAACACCAGCACCGCGTGCTCGAAGGCTGGATTGAGCGGCACGAGCGTTTCAGCCGGCCCGGCGCAGGCCAGATCCACCCCCACCAGCGGCGAGAAAATCGCGGCCGGCGCCGTCTGGCCAAACGCCGTGCCTGCCAGCACCGTGACGGTAAAACCGCCCCATTCCAACACCGGCAGCTCGGGATAATGATGAAAGCTCGGCTCGCGGTGGCGTTCGGCATCGGGCAGCGCAATCCACAACTGCGCCGCATGCAGCTGACCGGGGTCATCGGTCACCGCGTCCTCGGCATGGACAATGCCGCGCCCGGCCGTCATCAGGTTCACCTGGCCGGGCCGGACGACCTGCGCATACCCCAGGCTGTCGCGGTGCATGATTTCGCCTTCGATCATCCAGGTGAAGGTTTGCAGGCCGATGTGAGGATGCGGCCCCACGCGCAAGCCCTGCCCCGCCCCGTAAGTCACCGGCCCCGCCTGATCCAGGAAACACCAGGCGCCCACCATGCGCCGCTGGCGACTGGGCAAGGCGCGGCGGATGGTGAAGTCCTTGCCGATGACAGAGACGCGCGCCGGAATGCGCTCCAGCACCGGGGCGCCAGCAGCGGGCGGGCAATCCCTGGAAGCAGAAGCCTGGCATTGGGGTTCCAGATCACTCATGGCGCCGACCTCGCGGGGGGATCAAAAGAAAAAGTGAACGGGTCCTGCAAGGCGCTTGGCGGAACCCGCGCCATTGACGCCGTTGCTGGCGCGACACGCTCACGCCGAAGACGTCACGCCGCCCAATCAGGACCTTACCAACTGCCGCGTCCAGGCGGCCAGCGCCGCGAGCATTTTGCCGATGAACTCGCGGGTCGGTTCATGGATCAGTTGGCCTTGTGCATCGAAACGCTCGTGGGCGGCGCCGATCATCACTTCCGGCTTATTCAGGGGATGGACGTCCAGAAACACCAGAGTCTGGCGCAGGTGGTACTGCGCGCGTGCGCTGCCCAGCGCGCCGGGACTGGCGCCCATGATCGCCGCCGGCTTGCCGGCGAACGGCTGCTCGGGCGGGCGCGAGGCCCAGTCGATGGCGTTTTTGAGCACGCCGGGCATCGAATAGTTGTACTCCGGGGTCACGAACAGCAGGGCGTCGGCGGCGCGAATCTGGTTTCGCAGCCGCTCGACCGGGGCCGGAAAGCCCTGCGCGTAGACGTCTTCGTTGTACAGCGGCAGGTCGGAAATATCGGCGATGTCGATCTGCATCCCGGCGCCGGGCGCCAGTGCCTGGGCAGCACGCAGTGTCGCGAGGTTATAGGAAGCCTGGCGCAGGCTGCCGCACAGCCCAAGAACCTTGAGGGACGTTGTCATGGCGTATGTCCTTTTTCCGTGTCGGTCAGGCTCAGGCCGCTCAGTTCGCAAATAGTGCGCCCGCTCGGCCGCTGGGAGCCAATGACGCACGGTTGGCCCGCGGGCACGTTCTGCCCGGAGCCGGGCCAGCTGCGGGGCGGTGCCTGACAGGGGCCG
>JBATEM010000418.1:0-4691 GCA_049664005.1 Candidatus Macondimonas sp. | reverse complement strand
GGCCATTGCGGGGCGTGGAGGTGAACTCGGGATGGAACTGGCAGCCCAGGAACCAGGGATGACCTGGCAACTCGATGATCTCCACCAAACGGCCATCGGCCGACCAGCCGGAAATCGCCATGCCATGCGACTCCAGGATCGTGCGATATCGGTTGTTGAATTCGTAGCGGTGGCGATGACGCTCGACGATCAGTTCCTTGCTGTACAGCCGGTGCGCCAGGGAGCCCGGCACCAGCCGGCAGGGCTGGCCGCCCAGACGCATGGTACCGCCCAGATCTTCGCGCCCGCTGCGCTGGTGCACACTGCCGTCCGATTGCTGCCACTCGGTGATGAGCGCAATCACAGGATCCGGGGTGGCCGGGTTGAACTCGGTGCTGTGGGCTTCGGGCAGCCCGGCCAGATGCCGCGCCAGCTCGATCACCGCCACCTGCATCCCTAAGCAGATGCCGAGATAGGGCACGCCGCGTTCGCGAGCAAAGCGCACCGCGGCAATCTTGCCTTCGATTCCGCGGCGGCCGAAACCGCCCGGCACCAGAATCGCGTCCAGCCCTTCCAGCAGCCTTGTCCCTTCGGTTTCCAGACGCTCGGAGTCGATGTAGCGCACCGCCACCCGCGTCAGGGTATGGATGCCCGCGTGCCGCAGGGATTCATTCAGCGACAGATAGGCGTCGGACAGGTCGACATACTTGCCCACCAAGCCAATCGTCACCTCGCCATCCTGGTGTTCGCCGGCCTCCACCACGGCGTGCCAGTCCGCCAGATCGGCAGGCGGCAGCTCAAGCCCGAAACGCTGCACCACAATCTCGTCAAGGTGCTGGTCGTGGAGCAGTTCGGGAATCTTGTAGATGTTGTCCACGTCCACGGCGGAAATGACGGCCCGCTCTGGCACATTGGTGAACAGGGCAATCTTGCGCCGCTCGTCGGGCGGCAGCGGCCGGTCGGCGCGGCAGATGAGGATGTCCGGCTGGATGCCGATGGAGCGCAGTTCCTTCACCGAATGCTGGGTTGGCTTGGTCTTGATCTCGCCCGAAGCGGGGATGTAGGGCACCAGCGTGAGATGAATGAACAGCGCCTGCTGCGGCCCCAGTTCACTGCCCATCTGGCGGATGGCCTCCAGAAAGGGCAAGGACTCGATGTCGCCCACCGTGCCGCCGATTTCCACCAGGCACACGTCCGCATCCCCAGCCCCGGCCTGAATCGAGCGCTTGATTTCATCGGTGATGTGGGGGATGACCTGCACCGTACCGCCCAAGTAGTCGCCACGGCGCTCCTTCTGGATCACGGTTTCGTAGATGCGGCCGGTGGTGTAGTTGCTGTGGCGACCGGTGGTGGTGCGCACAAAGCGCTCGTAGTGGCCCAGGTCCAGGTCCGTCTCGGTACCGTCGCTGGTGACGAACACCTCGCCGTGCTGGAACGGGCTCATGGTGCCCGGATCCACGTTGATGTAGGGGTCCAGCTTCACCATGCTGACCTTGAGGCCGCGGGCTTCCAGGATCGCCCCCAGGGAGGCCGAGGCGATGCCCTTGCCGAGGGAGGAAACCACACCGCCGGTCACGAAGATAAATCGCGTCATGCCGCTTCCGTTGCTTGAGGATGGGCGGAGGCGGATGAACAAGAAGCCCCCAAAGATGGGGCTTTAGCCTACCAGATCGGCCGGGGCCGGACAATGAAGCCGATGGATAGGCCCAAGCCGGCGTGCTGCCCCATCTGCCGCTGCACGTCGCGCCGATGTGCAGACAAGTCACTGAAAGACATATTTCAAAAGCAATTTCTGTTGCAAGCGCAGGCGGCCAGCCGAAGGATGGCCGGAGTGTCCGCGTACACCTCGTCATCATGCGGCGCTCGTGAAAAACCCGAACCAACCCGCGCCTTGACAAGCGTTTGAGGCAAGCCGAGGGCGGCAGTCGTAAACCGGACGTGTCCGCGGGAGCAATCGACTCAACCGCCGATCCACCGACTGCGAAAGATGAAGTAAACGGCGCCCAGTATGCACAGTCCCGCCCACAGGTAGTCCAGCTTCAACGGTTCCCGCAAGTAGAACAGTGTAAACGGCACGAACACCGTGAGTGTGATCGCCTCTTGCAGCATCTTGAGCTGCGCAACCGACAGCACCGTGTGGCCAATGCGGTTGCCCGGCACTTGCAGCATGTACTCGAAGAAGGCAATGCCCCAACTGACCAGTGCGGCGACGATCCATGGCTTCTGGCTCAGTTCCTTGAGATGCGCATACCACGCAAAGGTCATGAACACATTGCTAAGCGACAGAAGGAGGATCGTGAGCCAGATTTGGCGCATACGTGAGGGTTCCTGAAGTTTGAGGGAAACGGGTCACAGCGGCTGGTCCGGTGGAACGATGGCTGAGCCTCATCCCAAGTGCGGCGCGGACATCACGGGTATGGCGAACCATCCTTGTGGAAAAAGACCCACTTACCCTCGACCAACGCCGCCTGGAGGTCGTCATCGGGGTAGCTGCCCGCATCGTCCGGCGTCCGGTCGCCGACTTCGAGGTACACCACCTCCTCCGCTGTTTCGTTGATCAGGCAGTGCGCATTGCCCGTGCCCGCCTTGAAGCCGGCGCACATCCCCGGCAAGAGCAGGGTGCGGCCTTCGTCTGTGTACAGCGTGGGGCGCCCCTGCAGGATGTAGACGAACTCGTCCTGTTTGGTGTGGGCATGGCGCAGGGCCGAGATTGCACCGGGCGCCAGGCGTGTGAGGTTGACGCCAAAGCGGGTCAGCCCAAACAGATCACCCAGCGGCCGCTTCTCCCGGCCCGCCATGCGCGAGGCGAACGGCTCGGGATAGTTAGACGGCTTGGTCCGCGGCGGGGCATCCGCAGCCAAAATGGCGACTGGCTGTGTTTCTTCAGACATGAGCGATCCAATGCTTCTTTGAAGATGATGTCAAGTTGTCATAATAAACAATGCGTTGCAATGACCCTGCTGGCCTATATCGGATCGCAAGCGTAAATTCAGCCTTGAACCATCGGACTCCGATTTCGCGTATGAGCCGGCGCCGGGTCTGGCCATGGGAATTGGGGAAGCGCATGGTGAACTAAGCTTTATCCCGGTTTTTCAAAGAGATCCAATCCTCAAGGTGTGGTCATGATTGAACAGTCGCAGGACAGTCTCGACGAAATCGAGCGCATCACGTTGAGCCATTACGAAGCCAACGCGGCGTCCTTCTGGTTGGGCACGCGCGACCATGACGTGAACCAGAATATCGGCGCCATCTTGAATGCGCTGCCCAAGAATCGGGTGCTGGATATTCTGGACTTTGGCTGTGGGCCGGGCCGCGACCTGCTTACCTTCAAGCAGCTCGGTCACCGGCCAACAGGGCTGGATGGCAGCAAGGCGTTTTGCGAGATGGCGCGGCAGCATAGCGGCTGCCCGGTGTGGCACCAGCAGTTTTCAAGTCTTGATCTTGGCAAGGGCGTATTTGATGGTATTTTTGCCAACGCATCGCTGTTTCATGTGCCGAGGCAGGAATTGCATCGGGTTTTATCGACGTGTCGCCTTGCGTTACGGGCGGGCGGGATTCTGTTTACCTCCAACCCGCGTGGCAATGGCGAAGGATGGCAGGGCGGCCGCTATGGCAATTATCAAGAATATGACCAGAGCAGGGCCAGGCTGGAACAGGCGGGTTTTACCGTTCTTGATCATTATTACCGGCCCGAGGGAAAGCCGCGCGATCAGCAGCCCTGGCTGGCCATTGTTTCGCAAGTCAAGCCGGGGTTCTAAAAAAACAGGTGTGAGGCTTGGATTCTTGCTCCTCCTCCAGGCTGCCTTCAGTTTCGCAATCGGCCGCAGCCATGCCATCCTCCGGCGCGTGCGGTGTGTCGATTCCACGCCATGAATGAACCCGCGTTCGTCTGGCCCGTGCGTGGACTGTATGCCATCACGGATGGCGCATCCTCGCCACAGGCACTGGCGAATCAGGTAGCGGCCTGGATTGCCGGCGGCGCGCGGGTGGTGCAGTACCGCGATAAGGGTGCAGACGCTGGCCGCCGGCTTGAGGAGGCGCAGGCGCTGTGCACGGTTTGTCGAGCGGCAGGGGTGCCGCTGTTGATCAATGATGATGTGGCATTGGCGCTTGCGATCAGAGCCGATGGCGTGCACTTGGGCGGTGATGATGCGGATCTCCGCATGGCGCGGGCACGCCTCGGGCCGCGGGCGCTGATCGGGGTAAGCGCCTATGCCGATCTGGCGCGGGCGCGGGAAGCCGTGGCGCTCGGAGCCGATTACGTCGCCTTTGGCCGCTTTTTTCCGTCGGTGACCAAGCCCAACGCGCCGCCAGCCCCAATCGAGGTGTTGCGGGCGGCAAGGCAGGCGTTGTCGGTGCCGCTGGTCGCCTGCCGATCACCCAGTATCCGTCCTTCACCGTGGCTTTCTGGGCGAAGGCCGACTTTACCGGTCAATCGGACAAACGGGTATTCTGCGATGGGTCCAACCTGAGTTCGAATCAACTCTTCACGCTTGGTACGTGCAGTGGCGCGACCAACGCCAGTCTGGACGTTTACATCCGCACCGACGGTGGGGCCACTTTGTTGAACCATCGTCAGTCCAGTCTGAGCATCTTTGACAATACCTGGCACCACGTGGCGTGGGTGGACGTGAGAGGGCGCGTGACTGTTTATGTGGACGGCGTGGCCGATACCAACAACTTCAACTACACGCGCTCCACGCTCACCGCAA
>JBATEM010000417.1:0-3405 GCA_049664005.1 Candidatus Macondimonas sp. | reverse complement strand
CAGCACCGGATGACACCAGGCCAGGTTGGAGCCGACCAGGATCAGTACATCCGCCTGCTCCAGATCCTCGTAGCAGCCCGGCACGGTGTCGCTGCCAAATGCGCGCTTGTGACCGGCGACGGCGGAGGACATGCACAGGCGGGAATTGGTGTCGATGTTGGCCGAGCCGATATAGCCTTTCATCAGCTTGTTGGCGACGTAGTAATCCTCGGTCAGCAATTGTCCCGAGACATAGAACGCAACCGCATCGGGGCCATATTGCTCGATGGCAGCCTGGAACCCCTCGGCCACCCGCGTCAACGCCGCCTCCCAGGAAACCGCCTGTCCATCCACCCGTGGCTGGTGCAGGCGGTGGTCATGACCGACGGTTTCGCCGAGTGCCAGCCCTTTGGAGCACAGCCGGCCGAAGTTGGCCGGATGGGCTGGATCCCCAGAGATTGCGACCGAGCCATCTGGCTGCATCTGGGCCAGTACACCGCAACCCACCCCGCAATACGGGCAGGTGGTGCGGACCGCAGGCTGAGCAGAGGGGTTGTCGGCCCCTGGCGCCATCAAGGGGAACCCCCACTCCCCGGCAGGCCGATGAATACCGTGCCATTGTCAACACGTGTGGGGAAGCAGGCCGTTTCCCCTTCGTCGGGCGCCAAAGCGGATCCAGTCTCGAGCGCAATGCCCCAGTTGTGCAGCGGGCAATAGACACGGCGTTCGCAGACGATACCTTCGGAGAGCGGGCCGCCACGGTGGGGACAATGGTTGCGCAGGGCAAAGACTTCGTCCTCGCGGTTGCGGAAGACGGCGATTTCGCCGGATGGATGCTTCACCACCCGGGCACCCAGAGGCGGAATGGCCATCAGTGGCCCCACCTCGATCCAGTCCAGACCAGTTGTGGAATCAGGGGCCTGTGTCTGTGTCATGAAGCCTATTCTCCTGCAACAAGCCGCGCTCAAGCCAGAGATGCGAGCGGTTCAAAGGCATGGGTGTCTTTTTCCTGCGCAACCAGGGTGGCCCATGGGTCGATCTGGGCATGGACCTGGGATTCATGGAAACGCTGCGCCAGTGCTCGGCGGCCCGTCGCGTCTTCCACAATGCGCTGTTTCACGAAGTTCAAGCCCACCCGCTCGATCCAGGGGGCGGTGCGTTCCAGATAATGGGCATCCTCCCGGTACAGTTGCAGGAAGGCGGCGGTGTATTCGGCCACTTCCTCGGGGGTTTTGACATGGCAGAGCAGGTCCGTCGCGCGCACCTTGACGCCCCCATTACCGCCCACATGCAGCTCGTAGCCTGAATCCACGCAGACCACTCCAAAATCCTTGATGGTGGCTTCAGCACAGTTGCGGGGGCAGCCTGAGACGGCGAGCTTGACCTTGTGCGGCGTCCAGGTGCCCCAGGTCATCTTTTCCAGATCGATGCCCAAGCTAGTGGAGTCTTGGGTACCGAAGCGGCACCACTCCTTGCCGACACAGGTCTTGACCGTGCGCAGGGATTTGCCGTAGGCATGCCCGGAGACAAAACCCGCCTCATTGAGATCCGCCCACATGCGAGGCAGATCCTCTTTCTTGACGCCCAACAAGTCGATGCGTTGCCCACCGGTGATCTTGACCGTGGGTACGGCATATTTGTCCGCCACATCGGCGATAGCCCGCAGTTCATGAGCATTGGTCACCCCGCCCCAGATGCGCGGAACGACCGAGTAGGTACCATCTCTCTGGATATTGGCGTGGGCGCGTTCGTTGATGAAACGGGATTGAGGCTCGTCCAAGGCTTCGCTGGGCCAGGCCGCAATCAGGTAATAGTTGATCGCTGGACGGCAGCTGGAACATCCATCGGGATTGGACCATTCGAGGAACTGACGCACCTGTTCGGCCGTGATGAGGTGATGGTCGCGAATCGCGGCCCGCACCTCGTCATGTGTGCGTTCAGTGCATTTGCACATCGACTTGCGGCTGGGCGCGGCACTGTATTCACCCCCCAGGGTGGAAGCGAGAATCTGCTCCACAAGACCCGTGCAGGATCCGCAGGAGGATGAGGCTTTGGTGTGTGCCCTGACCTCATCCAAAGTAAACAGTTTCTTCTCGGTGATCGCCTTGACGATGGTGCCCTTGCACACACCATTGCAGCCACAGATCTCGGCCGTATCAGGCAGGTTGGCGGCATTGGAACTGCCACCCCGGCCCGAGTCGCCCAGATGGGCCTGGCCGAACAGCAGCATCTCACGCATCTCGGAAACATCCGTGCGATCGCGCAGCAACTGGAAATACCAACTGCCATCACCGGTATCACCATACAGGACGCTGCCCTTGATGCAGTTCGCCGCGTCCAGCACCAGTCGTTTGTAGACCCCGCGCCGGGGATCCTGGAAGACGATTTCCTGCGTTCCTTCGCCACCGGAAAAATCCCCGGCGGAGAACAGATCGATGCCGGTGACCTTGAGCTTGGTGGCCGTCACCGAGCCGGTATAGCGGCCATAACCCAAGCCCGCCAGGTGGTTGGCGCACACCTTGGCCTGCTCGTACAGTGGCGCCACCAGGCCGTAGGCGATGCCCCGATGTTGCGCGCATTCCCCCACCGCATAGATTGCTGGATCAAAGGTTTGCAGGGTATCGCTGACCACCACGCCGCGCTCGCAATGCAGGCCCATCTGCTTGGCCAGCGTCACATTGGGGCGGATGCCCACGGCCATCACCACGAGATCAGCGGGAATCTCGCTGTCATCCTTGAAGCGGACGCCCGTCACGCGCGCTTCCCCCAGAATGGCTGCCGTCTGGGCACCCATGCGGAACTTGAGGCCCCGGTCTTCCAGGGATTTCTGCAGCAGCGCGCCGGCCGGGCGATCCAGTTGCCGTTCCATGAGGGTGTCGGTCAGATGGATGACCGTGACGTCCATGCCGCGCTTGAGCAGGCCATTGGCGGCTTCCAGCCCGAGCAGGCCGCCGCCGATGACCACGGCATGGCGCTGTCCGGAGCGGGCCGCCTCCAGCATCACGTCCACATCCTTGAAATCGCGGAAGGTCACGACCCCGGGCAGATCCTTGCCCGGCAGCGGAATGATGAAGGGATCCGAGCCGGTGGCCAGCAGCAGACGGTCATAGGGGACCTCGGTGCCATCGGCGGACCGGACGCAGCGGCGGCGGCGGTCCACTTCGGTCACCGCCTTGCCGGTCAGCAGGGTGATGCCGTTCTTGGCGTACCAATTGACATCGTTGAGGACGATCTCCTCCGGCGTCTTTTCGCCGCACAGGACGGGGGACAGCAGGATGCGGTTGTAGTTGACGTGGGGCTCCGCGCCGAAGATGGTGATGTCGTACAGTTCAGGAGCCAGCTTGAGCAGTTCCTCGACCGTCCGCACCCCGGCCATGCCATTGCCCACCACCACCAGTTTGCGCTTGCCCATGCCGTTTTGCCTCC
>JBATEM010000416.1:0-1679 GCA_049664005.1 Candidatus Macondimonas sp. | reverse complement strand
GCATCCCCCGAACTGGGGGCATTGTCTCGATTGATAAGGATTGGATCCCATGTCCCGAGTTTGCCAGGTTACCGGGAAGCGTCCCATGAGCGGGAACAACGTTTCCCATGCCAACAACCGGACCCGCCGCCGGTTTCTCCCCAATCTGCATGAGCAGCGGTTCTGGGTCGACAGCGAGAAGCGCTTCGTGCGCCTGCGCGTCTCCACGAATGGGATTCGCACCATCGACAAGCTGGGCATCGATGCCGTTCTGGCCGATATGCGCAAGCGCGGCGAAAAGGTCTAAGGAGTTCCCCTCATGCGTGACAAAATCAAGTTGCTTTCCACGGCAGGCACCGGCCACTTTTATACCACCACCAAGAACAAGCGCACCAAGCCTGAGAAGATGGAGATGAAGAAATTCGATCCCGTCGTGCGCCAGCATGTGATGTACAAGGAAGCCAAGATCAAGTGATCCGGCTGTTCTGACGGACCATACGGCTTAAGATTCTGAACAAGCCCGCTCCCAGCGGGCTTTTTCATGCGCAAAGGGGGGACGGATGCCGGAATTGCCTGAAGTGGAGACCACTCGGCGCGGAATTGCGGCCCATGTCATCGGCCGGCGCGTGAGGCAGGTGTACGTGCGACAGGCTGCCCTGCGCTGGCCGGTTGCGCCCGATCTACCGCAGACGCTGGCCGGTCAGGTGATCCGGGAGGTGGGGCGGCGCGGAAAATACCTGCTGCTGGGTTTCGACCACGGCACCCTGCTGGTGCATCTGGGCATGTCCGGCAATCTGCGTCTGGTGCCCGGCACGCTGGCGCCCTTGACGCACGATCATGTGGACTGGCTGCTGGACGATGGTCAGGCCCTGCGGCTGAATGATCCCCGTCGCTTCGGCGCCGTGCTGTGGACGGCCGGTCCCGTGGGCCAGCATCCCTTGCTGAAAGACCTGGGACCGGAACCCTTGTCCGAGGCGTTTTCCGCCGTTTATCTCCATGCCAGGGCGCGCAATCGCCGCGTGGCCATCAAGAGCCTGCTGATGGATGCCCATGTGGTGGTGGGGGTGGGCAATATCTATGCAAATGAGGCGCTGTTCATGGCCGGCATCCACCCCGCCCGCGCGGCCGGGCACATCGCGCTGGCTCGATTTGAGCGACTGGTGGAGGCAGTTCGGCAGGTGCTGAACGAGGCGATTACCGCCGGCGGTACGACCTTGCGGGATTTCGTCGGCAGCGATGGCCGCCCCGGTTATTTCGCCCAACAACTGCGTGTCTACGGCCGCGCCGAAGCGCCATGCCGGGCATGCGATTCGCCCATCCGCCATCTGCGTCAGGGGCAGCGCTCCAGCTATTTCTGTCCGCGCTGTCAGCGCTGAGCGTCTGATCTGGGCTAAGGAAGCAAACTCAATTGGTGTGGCAGAGGGACGCCCAGAGTCAAGGCTTTGGGATAAGTGGGGAAATCCTGAACGACATCCCTTCGGTGCTGCGCCTTAATTTATAGAGACGGCGCTGGATGCGACCCCGGCTTCGGGCGGAAAGGGGGACGTCAGGGTGCGCAGAACGCGCAGGCGGCTTTGTCAAGGAAGTGGTGGGCGGTACAAGATTCGAACTTGTGACCCCTGCCGTGTGAAGGCAGTGCTCTACCGCTGAGCTAACCGCCCACGCAAGTGCGGAATCCTATCCGAGGGCGCCTCAAGTCG
>JBATEM010000415.1:0-5152 GCA_049664005.1 Candidatus Macondimonas sp. | reverse complement strand
GCGTCGAAGGGCAGCGTGAGCGCCAACACATCCAGGGCGGCGTCCATTTGTGGTTCGGGCGCCAGGCGCACGCGGATTTCCAGCATGTCAGACTCCAGGAGGGGCAAGGTTGACGGGCGTATGTGGCTTGAGCCGATTCCGCACCGCTTGATTATCCCATCGCCGCCGGAAAAATCAGCGGAAACCGGGATGCCAGTGATCGGGCCAAAGGCGCGGAACGTTAAACCGCCCTACCTTTGGGGGCGCAGTGATGCCTGTTGTGGGCCTTGGCTCCCTGATTCAAAAAGGCTTATTTTGTTCGCGCCGTCTCTGGATTAAGGGGGAGTCATCATGTCCAGTCAGGTTTCATGGCCCGTCAAGTCGCGGGAATTGCACAATCATCACTTCGATTCGACGATCTGGAACGACTTTCAGTTTCGGGATGACGACGTCATCGTGGCCACCTATGCCAAATCGGGTACCACCTGGACACAACAAATCGTCACGCAATTGCTCTTCGGCGGTGATCCGGATGTTTCCGTCGCGGAAATTTCCCCCTGGCTGGACTTGCGGGTTCCGCCCAAGGCGGTGAAGCTGCCTGAAGTCGAGGCGCAAACCCATCGCCGCGTGTTGAAAACCCATCTTCCGGTTGATGCGCTGGTTTATTCATCCAGGGCGAAATACATCTACATCGGGCGCGATGGTCGGGATGTGATCTGGAGCATGTATAACCATCATGCCAACGCCAACCAGGATTGGTATAACGCGCTGAATGACAGCCCGGGTCGGGTGGGGCCACCGATCGTGCCGCCACCCGCCAATATCCGCCAGTATTGGCGTGACTGGATGGATCAGGATGGGCATCCCTTTTGGCCTTACTGGGAAAGCGTTCGCAGTTGGTGGCAGTTCCGCGCCCTACCGAATCTCCTGATGGTTCATTTCAACGATCTCAAACGCGATTTGCCGGGGCAGATGCGCCGAATCGCTGGTTTTCTCGATGTTTCCATCGATGAGTCGCGCTGGAATGACACCGTCGAGCACTGCACTTTTGACTGGATGAAAAAGAACGCCGCGAAAAGCGCGCCACTGGGCGGTGTGTTCTGGGATGGCGGCGCCGAGGTTTTCATCAACAAGGGCACCAATGGACGGTGGACGGATACCCTGACCGCCGCTGAAGTGGCGGAATACGAAGCGCGCGCCCAACGCGAATTGGGCCCGGCGTGTGCCCATTGGCTGGCCACTGGCGAGCGCGAGAGCTAAGCACTCGATTTCCGGCCCAACGCGATTACGCTTTTCCACATTGGGAAATGGCCGGAGTTTTGAGCTGATGGCAGATTCGAAGGCAATCCTGGCAAGTTGGCAGGCCAATGCAAACGCATGGGTAACCGCTGTGCGGGAGCAGCGCATCGACAGCCGCCGCGTCACCAATGCGGCAGTACTGGACGCGATAAAAGCGGGCGCGCCGCGTCGAGTTCTGGATGTCGGTTGTGGCGAAGGCTGGCTGTGCCGGGCCTTGCACGATGACGGCATCGAAGCCGTGGGCGTCGATGCGACGGTGCCCCTGATTGGCGCCGCGCGGGCGGCCGGCGCAGGGCGCTTTGAGGTGCTGGGCTATGATGATCTGGTGGCCGAACCGCTGCGGCTAGGCCAATTCGATGGCGTGGTGTTCAATTTCGCCCTGTTCGAGACCGATCCAAGCCCCGTCCTGCGAGCCGTGTGTCAGGCGGTCGGCCCGGCAGGCCGGCTCATCATCCAGACCGTGCATCCGGATCGGGTGGCGGGCAATGCGGGGTGGCGCGAGGAGCGGTTTGCCGGCTTCGGCGCCCTGTTCCCTGCCGCCATGCCGTGGTATTTCCGTTCGATGGCGGGTTGGGAGCGGCTGCTCTTGGATACGGGCTGGCGCCTGATCCATCAGAAGGCGCCAGCGGATGCAGCCGGCGGCCTGCCGCTGTCTTTGATCCTGATCGCCGAGCCCCGATTAAGCGCAAGCGGCTTCAGCGAGCACCCGTCTCGATCCACAAGTCCTTGGTGTAGTGCTGGTTCATGATGTTGGGCTGATAGCCCTTGACCCAGGGCTTGATCAAGGTCTTGCTGACATAGAAGAACAACGGAATCACCGGATCATCGGCCAGCATCATGGCCTCGGCCCGGCGCATCAGGGCATTGCGCTCCGGGCCACCGGGCAGGACGCTGATGCGTGCGAGCAGGGCGTCATAGGCGGGATTGTTGTAGCCGGAATCGTTGATGCCGTGCTGGGAGTGCAGCAGTTCCAGGAAGGTATAGGGATCGGCATAGTCGCCGATCCAGCCGCTGCGAAACACCTGCGTGACTTTCTTCTGCTTGCGGTTTTGCAGGAAGACCTTCCATTCCTCGTTGAACAGCGTGGTTTGCACGCCCAGCACCTGCTTCCACATCTGGGCCACGGCGACGGCGATCTTGCGATTGTCTTCCTGGGTGTTGTAACGAATCTCGATCTGCAAGGGCCGCTCGGCCGAATACCCCGCCTCGGCATAGAGTCGCTTGGCTTCCGCGAAGCGTGCCTCCCGGGTCCAGCCGGCATAGTCCGGGGGCGCCGGCTGATAGCCCGGCAGCCCCGGCGGCACCCAGCCATAGGCCGGAATTTCGCCGCCGCCGGTGATTTTCTCGGTGAGGATTTCCCGGTCGACGGCCAAATTCAGTGCCCGGCGCAGGGCAGGGGCGTTCTGGAACGGCGGCCGGGTGAGGTTCAGCCCGAAGTAGAACACGCCCAGGTAGGGGTGGATGCGCAGTTCATCACCCAGATGTTCCTTGGCCCAGCGGAAGTTGGCGGTCGGCACGCCGCCCCAGTCCACCTCCCCGGCGCGGTAGCGCTTGAATTCGCTGGAAGCGTCCTCGATGGCCGAGTAGCGCACCTTGTCGATGCGGGTATGGGCATTGTCCCAGTAATAGGGGTTGCGACTGAGAGTGATGTGGGATTGCACCACCGCCTCGGTCAGTTGGTAGGCGCCGTTGGTCACCAGATTGCCCGGCCGCGTGAAACGGTCGCCATGGGCCGCCAGCGAGGGCCGGTGGATGGGATAAGTGGTGGAATGGGTGAGCAGGCTCAGAAAATAGGGCGTGGGGGCCTTGAGGCGGATTTCCAGGGTGTGGTCGTCGAGCGCGCGCACGCCCAGGGTGTCCGGTTTGGCCTGCCCCGCCAGGATGGCTTCGGCCTGGGCGATGGGAGCGAGGATCATGCCGTAGTTGGAGCCGGTGGCTGGGTCCACGGTGCGGCGCATGCCGGCGACAAAATCCGCCGCCATCACCGGATCGCCGTTGGACCAGCGAGCGGTCGGGCGCAGGTGGAAGACATAGCGCAGGCCGTCTTCGCTCATCGTCCAGGACTCGGCTGCCCCCGGTTTGGGCCCGCCATCCGCTCCGGTGAGCGCCAGCCCCTCGTAGAGATCGCGCAGGATGTTGGCTGAGGAAACATCCTCGGCGCGGTGCGGATCGAGCGTCTGGGGTTCGGTGCCGTTGGCCTTGCGCAGCATCGTGAGGCCGTTTTCCACCAGCGGCCCCTGGTGCTCGCTGGGATTGGACGAATCCGAACAGCCGCAGAGGAGCGTGAACGCGAGGACCAGCAGTCCGAGGGCCCAGAATCGAAAGCCTCCCACCGGCCTCATGCCGCGCTGCGCTTCAGGTGGATGAGCAGCAGGGAGATAGCCGCTGGCGTGATGCCGGGCAGGCGCGCGGCCTGACCCAATGTGGTGGGCCGGCTGGCGTCGAGTTTCTGGCGCACCTCGTGGGACAGGCCAGTGACGCGGGCATAGTCGAAGGCCAGGGGCAGCCGGGTTTCCTCGTTGAGGCGCTGGCGCTCGATGTCGCGCTGCTGGCGTTCGATGTAGCCGGCGTATTTGGTCTGTACCTCCACCTGCTCGGCCACGGCGGGGTCGGCCACCGGATCGCCAATGACTGCGGTGAGCGCGGCATAGTCGACCTCGGGTCGGCGCAGCAGGTCGAGCGCCCACTGTTCGCGCTCCAGCGGCGCGCCCAGCATGGCCTCGATCGCGGCAGCATTCGGACCCTGCGGCCGCAGCATAAGCTGACCCAGTCGCGCCAGTTCAGCGTTGATCGCGTCCTGTTTGCGGCAAAACGCATCCCAACGCGGTGCCTCCACCAGCCCCAGCTCGCGGCCAGTGGGCGTCAGACGCAGATCGGCGTTGTCCTCGCGCAGCAGCAACCGGTACTCCGCCCGGCTGGTGAACATGCGATAGGGTTCGGCCGTGCCGCGGGTGATGAGGTCGTCGATGAGCACGCCGATGTAGGCCTCATCGCGGCGCGGCGTCCAGGGGGCAAGGTCCCGGGCCTGCCGGCCGGCATTGAGTCCGGCGATCAGCCCCTGGGCGGCGGCTTCCTCATAGCCCGTGGTGCCGTTGATCTGTCCGGCCAGGAACAATCCCGGCAGGTGGCGCGATTCCAGCGAGGGCAAGAGGTCGCGCGGGTCGAAGAAATCGTATTCGATGGCATAGCCCGGCCGCAGGATATGGGCGTTTTCGAGTCCTGCGATGGAGCGCACCAGGGCGTATTGCACATCGAAGGGCAGGCTGGTGGAAATGCCGTTGGGGTAGACCTCGCTGGTGTGCAGCCCTTCGGGCTCCAGGAATATCTGGTGGGCGGTCTTGTCGGCAAAGCGGGTGATCTTGTCTTCCACCGACGGGCAATAGCGCGGGCCGATGCCCTCGATCACGCCGGTAAACATCGGCGAGCGGTCGAGCCCCCCCCGGATGATGTCGTGGGTGCGCTCGTTGGTGTGCGTGATGTGGCACAGCACCTGTGCGGGATGCTGTTCCGGCCGGCCCAGGAAGGAAAATACCGGCCGCGGCGTGTCCCCCAGCTGCGGCTGCAGGCGGGCGTAGTCGATGCTGCGGCCATCCAGGCGCGGCGGCGTCCCGGTCTTGAGGCGGCCGACCCGCAAGGGCAGTTCGCGCAATCGCGCCGCGAGTGTCTTGGCGGGTGGGTCGCCGGCGCGGCCGCCCTCATGCTGGTTCAGGCCAACGTGGATGCGTCCGGCGAGAAAGGTGCCGGTGGTCAGCACCACCGCCCGCGCCCGGAAGCGCAGCCCCATTTGCGTGACCACGCCGCACACCCGCCCCTGTTCGACGATGAGGTCGTCCACCGCTTGCTGGAACAGGGTCAGCTTGGGCTGGCGCTCCAG
>JBATEM010000414.1:0-2615 GCA_049664005.1 Candidatus Macondimonas sp. | reverse complement strand
GATGGCACCGCCACCTGCACGGCGCCCGGCTTGATCGTGAGGCGAATCGGCGTGTGACGGATGATTTCTCCATCCCCCTGGACCGGCAAACGTGGCCGGCAATCCAGCTCGATCGATGTCCGCGCAGCAAGGTAGCGGATGCGGCGGTTGCGATGATGCTGGCCGGTAAAGAAATCCCAACCGATGCCGGCAAAGTCGAACATCGTCCGGCTGTTGAGAATGCAGAGGTCAATCACGCCGTCGTCGGGCGCCACATGGTCGCCGAGGCGCACGGCTTCGATGCCCCAGATCCCGCCGTTGGTAATGAAGACCTGCTTGGCGTGCATACGGTGGCGCACGCCGTCCACGACCATCTCGAAGCGATGCGGCTGCAGGCCGCTCAAGGTGCGCAGGGCGGTCCAGACATAGGCCAAGCGGCCGAAGCGTCGCTTGGCCGCCCGATCCGTGTCGCGGATCATCAGCGATGACAAGCCCACGCCCAGATGCAGCAGATAGAGATGCTCATCACACACCATGCCATCCACGGCGCGCACACGGAAATCCGCCAGCAGCGCACACGCCGCTTCCAATTCCAGCGGAATCCCCATTTCACGGGCAAAAATATTGGCGGTCCCCGTGGGAATGACGGCCAGTGGCACAGACGACCCCGCAACGCCTTCGCCGACCTGGGACACGGTGCCATCGCCACCGATGGCAATCACCAGCTCGGCGCCCGCCGCCGCCGCTTCACGCACCCGGGCCGGTACATCCTCGTCCTCGGCGCCGGTGGTTTGGTAGATCTCACAGCTTTGTCCGGTGCGCGCGCAGTGCGCGTCCAGGGCGGCACGCACCTGATCGGGATCACAACTCCCGCCCATGGGATTGAGTACGCCAAACAGGCGTTGTGGAGAACCAGGCTCAGGGGTATGGTCTTCCTGATGAGAAACCACAGGCCGGGGAAACCGGCGGCGCATGGCTTACTTGGGCCCCAAGATAGGCATGCTTCGCTTACAAGTCGTCATGCATGGTCTCCCGCGCACCCCACAAGGCCAGCAGCGTCACCAGCGCAGCCCCCGAAAGATAAAAGCCGACCGTGTGCAGGCCATAGTGCGTCGCCAGCCAGGTGGCGATATAAGGCGCCAGGGAGGCACCGAAAATACCGGCCAGGTTGAAGGCGAGCGACGCTCCCGTATAGCGCACTGCGGTGGGGAACTGCTCGCTCAGCACAGTGCCCAGCGGCCCATAGGTAAGGCCCATCAAGGCCAGGCCCAGCGCCATGAACAGGACCACCGGCCCCTCGCCACCCGCGCCGAGCAAGGGCGCGAACAACAGACCGAACAGCGCAATGCCCCCGCTCGCCGCCATCAACATTCGCCGGCGGCCGTGGCGGTCGGCCAGATGGGCGGAAATCGGGATGGTGAGACCGAAAAACAGCACCCCGAAAAGCTGGATCAGCAAAAAGCGCTCGCGGGAAAAATGCAGGGCGGTCGTGCCCCAAGTCAGGGTGAAAACCGTCATCAGATAGAACAACACGAAAGTGCACAGCGCCATGATCGTGCCACGCACGAGTGCGCCGAAGTGATCGCGCAACACCGTGAGTATCGGCAGCCGCTCCCGTGCATCGGCATCCAGTGCGCGCTGGAATACTGGGGTTTCGTGCAGGTTCAGCCGCACCCATAGCCCAACGACCACCAGAATACTGCTGGCCAGGAAAGGCGCCCGCCAGCCCCAGCGGAAAAACTGCGCATCGCTCAGGAAATGGGTCAGCAACAGGAACGAGCCGCCCGAGAGAATGAAGCCGATTGGCGCGCCCAGTTGCGGAAACATGCCGTACCAGGCTCGCCGGCCCGGCGGCGCGTTTTCGGTGGCCAGCAGGACTGCGCCGCCCCATTCCCCGCCCAGTCCCAGCCCTTGGCCGAAGCGGCACAGCGCCAGCAACAGCGGCGCCATCACGCCGATCTGGGCGTAGGTGGGCAACAGGCCGATGAGCAGGGTGGACAAGCCCATGGTCAGCAACGCCGCCACCAAGGTGGCCTTGCGGCCGATGCGGTCGCCGAAATGGCCGAACAGCGCCGATCCCAACGGGCGCGCGAAGAAGGCAAGGGCAAAGGTGGCCAGTGACTGCAGCATCGCGGTGGTCGCGTCGCCGGCCGGGAAAAACAGCTTCGGGAAGACCAGCACCGCCGCAGTGGCGTAGATGTAGAAATCGAAGAATTCGATGGTGGTGCCGATCAGGCTGGCGAACAGCACCCGCCCCTTGGCATTGCCATTTGGCGTTTCGCTCGACATGATCGCATCACGCATCGGGATCCCTTGTGTCGTGGCTGCGCGGCAAAGCGGCCATGGTAAGGGCTATTGCGGGATTTGTGCCGACGGACGCGACCAGCGGCGATGACAGCCGCCGGGCTTGGTGCGCTGCGACAATGCGAGACCGATATCCATCGTCCGTGACACGGCGCATCAAGGGGCGCAAGCCCGGTTTTTTCAGGAATTGCAGGGGACGGGCGGGTTGCCCGGGATGAATCGACCATGCTTGCCTATACATTGCGGCGTTTCGTGGGCGCCTGGCCCACCCTGTTGGTGCTGGTCACCCTCTCGTTCTTCATGGTCCGCGCGGCACCGGGCGGACCCTTCGA
>JBATEM010000413.1:0-6891 GCA_049664005.1 Candidatus Macondimonas sp. | reverse complement strand
GCCAGCCTGATGGAGATCAATCCCCTGATCGTGACCGATCAAGGCCGGCTCATGGCGCTGGATGGCAAGATCAACCTGGACGACAACGCCCTTTACCGCCAGCCGCGACTGGCGGCCTGGGAAGATGCCAGCCAGGAGGACGCGCGCGAGCACGAGGCGGCCGCCCATCACCTGAATTATGTGACGCTGGATGGCGAGATCGGCTGCATGGTCAACGGTGCGGGTCTGGCCATGGCGACCATGGACGTGATCCAGCTCTACGGCGGCACGCCGGCCAATTTCCTCGACGTCGGTGGCGGGACCACGGCGGCGCGGGTGGCCGAGGCCTTCAAGCTGATCGTGGCCGATCCCAAGGTGAAGGCCATCCTGATCAACATCTTCGGCGGCATCGTGCGTTGCGACCTGATCGCCGAGGGCATCATCGCCGCGGTCAAGGAAGTGGGTGTCACCATGCCGGTGGTGGTGCGGCTGGAAGGCACCAATGTCGATCAGGGCAGGGCACTGCTCGCCCAGAGCGGACTGGCGATCATCACGGGCGAGGATCTGGACGACGCGGCGCGCAAGGCCGTGGCAGCGGCGAAGGGCTGAAGGGAGCATCCATGAGCATTTTGGTCGACAAGAACACGCGGGTCATTTGCCAGGGCTTTACCGGCAAACAGGGCACCTTCCATTCCGAACAGGCGCTGGCCTATGGCACCCAACTGGTGGGTGGCGTGACGCCGGGTCGCGGTGGGCAAACCCATCTGGACCTGCCGGTCTTCGATACGGTGCATGACGCCGTGGCCGCCACCGGCGCCAGTGCAAGCATGATCTATGTGCCGGCGCCCCATGCCGCCGATGCCATACTGGAGGCGCTGGACGCGGGGATCGCGATCATCGTCTGCATCACCGAGCACATTCCGGTACAGGACATGATCAAGGTCAAGGCCGCCATGCGCGGCAGCGCCGCGCGCTTGATCGGCCCCAACTGCCCCGGCATCATCACGCCCGGTGCCTGCAAGATCGGCATCATGCCGGCGATGATCCATTCCCCCGGCAAGGTCGGCATCGTGTCGCGCTCCGGCACCCTCACGTATGAAGCCGTGTTCCAGACCACGCGCCGGGGACTGGGCCAGTCCACCTGCGTCGGCATCGGCGGCGACCCGGTGCACGGCATGAATTTCGTCGATTGCCTGCAGCTGTTCCAGGACGATCCCCAGACCGAGGGCATCATCATGGTGGGCGAGATCGGCGGCGGCGAGGAAGAGGACGCGGCGGCGTTCATCCGCGATCATGTGACCAAGCCGGTGGTGGGCTACATCGCCGGTGTCACGGCCCCGGCCGGCAAGCGCATGGGCCATGCCGGCGCCATCATCACCGGCGGCAAGGGCACGGCGGAAGGCAAGTACAGCGCGCTGGAAGCCGCTGGCGTGGCCACGGTGCGTTCCCCGGCGCAGCTCGGGGAGCGCATGGCGCAACTCCTGGGCACTCCCTGAAACCTGCAAAGGCGCGCAACGATGGTTCGCATCGTCATGGCCCAATTGAATCTGTGGGTGGGCGATGTGGCGGGGAATACCACCCGCCTCATCGACGCCACCCGCGAGGCGCACGAACGCTTTGCGCCGGATCTGGTGGTCTTTCCGGAGTTGGCCCTGACCGGCTATCCGCCCGAGGACCTGCTCTGGCGGCCAGGCCTTCGCACGCGGGTGGAGGAGGCCTTCGAGCGACTGGCCCATGAGATTCTGCCGGTGCCGGTGCCGGTGCTGTTCGGGTATCCCGAATATGCCGGCAAGGACATCTACAACGCCGCCTGTGTGATCGAGGGCGGGCGCATCACGGCGAATTACCGCAAGCACCGGCTGCCCAACTACAGCGTGTTTGATGAAAAGCGCTATTTCCAGCCGGGCAATGCGCCCTGCGTGTTTACCTGCGCGGGCTTGCCCGTGGGCATCACCATCTGTGAAGACATCTGGGGTCCGGAGCCCGCCGCCCTGGCGGCCCAGGCCGGTGCCAGGCTCCTGCTCAACATCAACGCCTCGCCGTTTCATCTGAACAAGGGCGTTGAGCGCAGCCAGGAACTGGCGCACCGGGCGACCGAAACCGGTTTGCCGATCCTGTATGTGAACCTCATGGGCGGCCAGGATGAGCTGGTCTTTGACGGCGAATCCCTGGTCTGTGACGCCGGCGGCAAGATCGTCTACCGCGCGCCGGCCTTCACTGAAGGCCTGTATGCGGTGGATTTTTCCGCGGCCGGCCAGCCCCAGGTGGCGGATGAGATCGCCGAGCCCTTGGGTCTGGAAGCCTCCGTCTACAAGGCGCTGGTGCAGGGCGTGCGGGATTATGTGGACCGGCAGCGCTTTCGCGGTGTGGTACTGGGATTGTCGGGAGGGATCGATTCGGCCCTGACGCTGGCCATTGCCGTCGATGCCCTGGGGCCGGCGCGGGTCATGGCCGTGCTGATGCCATCGCGCTATACCGCCGACATGAGCGTGGACGATGCCATGGCCCAGGCGCGCACCATGGGTGTGGAAGCGGTGGTGCTGCCGATCGAGCGGCCGCAGGCGGTGTTCAAGGAGACCCTGGCGCCGATCTTCCAGGGATTGCCCGAGGACGTCACGGAGGAAAATCTCCAGGCGCGGATCCGCGGCGTGCTGCTCATGGCGATCTCCAACAAGACCGGACGCATGGTGCTCACCACCGGCAACAAGAGCGAGATGGCGGTGGGCTATTCGACGCTCTATGGCGACATGGTGGGCGGTTTCGCGCCGCTGAAGGACGTGAGCAAGATGCTGGTCTATCGCCTCGCCCACTATCGCAATCTGCTCGCCCCGGTGATCCCCCAGCGCGTGCTGGACCGACCCCCTTCGGCGGAGCTGCGCGCGGATCAGAAGGACAGCGATTCCCTGCCAGCCTATGAGGTGCTGGATGCGATATTGGAACTGTATGTGGAACAGGACCTGCCCATGTCCGAGATTGTCCGGCGCGGATTTGACGAGGCGACCGTGCGCCAGATCGGCCGCATGGTGAAGCACGCCGAATACAAGCGCCGCCAGGCCCCGCCCGGTGTCAAGATCACCCGCCGCGCCTTCGGCCGCGACCGCCGCTACCCCATCTGCTCGGGCTATTGACGGCGGCTGGACCGACAGATAGCCGGTGATCTTGGCGACATCGGCGTCCTCGCGGCGGTCCGCGTGGATGATGCGGCCGCGCTCCAGCACCAGGATGCGATCGGCCACCGCCAGTGCGAAGTTCAGCACCTGTTCGGAGACGATCAACGTGATCTGACGCAGCTTGCGGATTTCGTTCAGGGCGTTGGCAATGTCCTTGATGATTCACGGCTGGATGCCGTTGCGGCCCATGAGGGCAACGGCCTCATTCTGGGCGGCTGCAAATCTCGCTTCATTGACCACCTGGCTTTGCCCGTAACTCACGCAGAGTCGATCCACTTCAAACATTCGTGATTCCTCGCTGGGGAGAGGGACTGTAGCCCATGGGGCGGTCGGCTCAATGGCCCAGATAGACTTCCTTGACGCGCGGGTCATCCTGCACCTTGTCCATGGAACCTTCGGCCAATACTTGCCCTGGTGCTGCATCACGGTCACCTTGTTGGCGATGCTGCGGACGAAATCCATGTCGTGCTCGATGATTAGCATGGAACGGCCATGGCAAATGCGGGCCAGTAATCGAGTTCTTCATGGAGGGTTGACGCGTTTCCGCCTGCCCTGCTATAGAAAACAAGGAGGACAGTCTGCACGGTTGCGGACCGTGCGGCACCGTCTCCCCGCGTTTTCATCGCACGTGGCTTCTTGGCAGGAGAGGAAATATGCCGGTCAAGGCCCGTTGCTATCTTGCATTGCTGAGTCTTCTTCTGCTCTGCCAGGCGGGCACAGCTTCCGCCCAGACGGCGCCGTCGGAGCATCCAGGCCAGGTCTGGCAGGTGGGCGCAAAGCGCTGGAACGACGCCGCAGAACAGCGCTTCGCCACTTGGGTGGAACAGACGATCACCGAGGATTTCTTTCTCCATCACCGCATTCCGGTCGATTGTGCGGACGTGCCCTATGCCATCCGTTGGATCTATGCGCGGATTGCCCATCTTCCTGCCGCCGCCACCCTGGGGGATGGCCGGCTGCTCGGCCACTGGTCCACCGACTGGGGGCAGCTTCCCACTCACCGGGAATGGCAGCAAGACAAACGGTTTCGGGCTGCGCTTTCCCGGATGCTCGCCGCGACCTCCACCAGAACCTTGCCTGCCGACACTTATCCGATCCGCATTACGCCTGACTCCCTGAGGCCGGGGGCGCTCTATTTCGTCGCCGCCTCCCATGCCGGAATGATTGGACGCATCGTGTATGACGGCAGCACGGTCCATCCCATCCAGATCTGGGAGGCAACGATGCCGAGGAAGCTGCGAAAAATCTCGGAACGGGATTTTTTCGCCACCGCTCCGGATCCGGATACCGGCTCCGGCCTGGCACGGTTTCGCTGGCCGGTTTTCAGCCATGATCGGTGGCACTATCTGCCTGCCGCGGAGCATCCTTATTATTCAACGGAGCAGTACCTCCCCAGTTTTTGCCGGGATGACGAACCGTTTGGCGAGGCAGTGGCCCGGCGGATCGACTCCACGCCCCGTGCCCCCCAAGACCAGGCGGAAAAGCTGATCCAGACCCTCCTGCGCCGTCTCGAAGATCGTGTTCCCATCGTTCTGGAAGGGTACATGCGTTGCAAGGATGGGGGCTGTCCGGAAGGGTCGTTTCTCTGGGAGGCCTACAGCACCCCCGGGCGGGACGGCATGATCACTCTGCTGGTCCAGCACCTCGAAAGGCTGGTTGAGTCCGGCCAGCTGAACCAGGAGGCGCTGCACAGCCAGATGGCGGAAATCGTCATTCCCATCGCCGAGGGCATGACCGTCTCGCTGGCTTCGGTGGTGGCGAATCACCGCTGGTTCTCCCACGCGCCGGGGGACTCGGTCGAGGCCCGCTGGGGCCTTGCCGTCTGCCCCATGATCCGCGCTCGGATGGAGAGCCGTCTCAAGGCCCTGGCGTTTGTGGAAAAACGATACCGCAGCACTGACCCGGAATACCTTCCCTATGGATACAGCCTCCATCTGGACGATCTCCAGTGGCTCATGGCGGAAGGAAAGCGGGCCGAATGCCGCGACCTTCCGTTGCTTCCCGCCACAGAAAGGATGCCATCCGAAAGATGATCCCTCCCCAGGAACGCGTGCGCTTCGATTTTGCTGCAGCGATGAGGTGCTGGATGCCATCCTGGAACAGGACCTGCCCATGTCGGAGATTATCCGGCGCGCCTTTGGCCGCGATCGACGGCGCTACCCCATCTGCTCGGGCTATTGACGGCGGCTAGACCGACAGGTAGCCGGTGATTTTGGCGACATCGGCGTCCTCGCGGCGATCCTCATGGATGATGCGACCGCGCTCCAGCACCAGGATGCGATCGGCCACCGCCAGCGCGAAGCTGAGCACCTGCTCGGAGACGATCAGCGTGATCTGGCGCAGCTTGCGGATCTCGTTCAAGGCGTTGGCAATGTCCTTGATGATGGATGGCTGGATGCCTTCGGTCGGCTCATCCAGCAGCAGCACGCGCGGATTGGTGGCCAGCGCGCGGGCGATGGCCAATTGTTGTTGCTGCCCTCCGGAGAGATTGCCGCCCTTGCGGTGACGCATCTCGAACAGGACCGGGAATAATTCGAACAGCTCGTTGGGCACTTGGTTGTTGCGGCTTTTCTCCAGGCCGGTCTGGATGTTTTCCAGCACCGTCAGGGCCGGGAAGATCATGCGGCCTTGCGGCACATAGGCCAGCCCCTGATGGACCCGGCGATGGCTGGGCAGGCCGGTAAGTTCGCTTTGTGCCAGCCGGATGGTCCCGCCGCGCGTCGGCAGGACGCCCATGAGGGCCTTGAACAGTGTCGATTTTCCCATGCCGTTGCGGCCCATCAGGGCGATTGTTTCATTCTGGGCAGCAGTAAAGCTCACTTCATTGACCACCTGGCTTTGGCCATAACTCACACAGAGTCGATCGACTTCAAACATGCGCGATTCCTCGATGGGGGATGGGGTCAGCGGGCAGTGCGCAAAGCGGCCTAATGGCCCAGATAGACTTCCTTGACGCGCGGGTCATTCTGCACCTTGTCCATGGAGCCCTCGACCAAGACCTTGCCCTGGTGCATCACGGTCACCTTGTGGGCAATGCTGCGCACGAAATCCATGTCGTGTTCGATGATCAGCATGGAACGGCCATGGCAGATGCGGGCCAGTAATTCGGCAGTCTGCTGGCGTTCGCGCACGCTCATGCCCGCCACCGGTTCATCCAGCATGATCAGCTCGGGCTCCTGGATCAGCAGCATGCCGATTTCCAGCCACTGCTTCTGGCCATGACTGAGGATGCCGGCCATTTCGTCCAGCCGGTCCTGCAGGAATACCGCCTCGGCCACTTCTTCCACCCGCGCCTGGACGGTGGCATCGCGCCGGAAACCCAGGCAGCCAAACACACTGCGTCCCTTGGGATAGGACACGATGAGGTTCTCGGCCACGGTGAGGTTTTCATAGATCGACGGTGTCTGGAATTTGCGGCCGACGCCGGCCCACACAATCTCGTGTTCGGCGAGTTTGGTCAGTTCGCGGTTGTGGAAGCGGATCGAGCCATCCGTGGCGCGGGTCTTGCCGCAGATGAGATCAAGCACCGTGGTCTTGCCGGCGCCGTTAGGGCCGATGATGACGCGGATTTCCTCGGCATCGATATAGAGATTCAAGCCATTGACGGCCTTGAAGCCATCGAAGGAAACCGTCAGATCCTCGATCGCCAGCAGAAAATCCGTATTGGATGCGGTATTGGGGGTCATGCGCGGATCTCCTCATTTCACGGTGTTGGGGCTTGCATCCGAGGATGGCCGGGCGA
>JBATEM010000412.1:0-2043 GCA_049664005.1 Candidatus Macondimonas sp. | reverse complement strand
CGCGTCGCCTTCGGACCGGTAACGAATCCCGAGGTGGGCCAATTGAATGATGTCACGACACGCGAGTTTCTGATACTCGGGCTGCTGGCCGTTGCCGTGCTCGCCCTGGGGGTCTGGCCGCAACCCTTGCTGGCCGTGATCGAACCCTCCGTTCAACAGCTGCTGCTCCAGATCTTGCCGGGCAAGCTCTGATCGCCCCCCACCCCAGGATGACTCGGGAATGGACATGACGTTTACTAGCCCATCCTTGTGGCCCGCGCTGCCGGAAATTTTCCTGTTGGCGTCGGTGTGCACGATCTTAGTGATTGATTTGTTCCTCCCGCCGCGCTGGCGCCACCTGACCCATGGCTTGAGCCTGATCGCGCTGCTCGCGACAGCGGCCGCGGTGTTGTGGGTCGGGCGAGGATTGGCGGAGCCATTGGTTACCTTCAGCGGGATGTTCGTGCTGGATCGTCTGGCCGTGGTGCTGAAGGTCTCAGCCCTGCTGGCGACTGGCGCGGTGCTGATCTATGGGCGCGATTATCTGCGGGAGCGGCAACTGGATCAGGGCGAGTTCTATCTGCTGACCCTGTTTTCCACGCTGGGCATGCTGGTACTCATTTCGGCCAGTCATTTCATTACCCTCTATCTGGGATTGGAGTTGATGTCACTGAGCCTGTACGCGCTGGTGGCCCTCAACCGGGAGCAAGCCGCCAGTTCCGAGGCGGCCATGAAGTATTTCGTGCTGGGCGCGATTGCCTCGGGCATGCTGCTGTATGGCATGTCGATCCTGTATGGCGTCACCGGTAGCCTGGAGATCGATGTCGTCGCGAGCCGGATCCTGGAGCAACCAGTGGGTAGCCTGCCGTTGCTTCTGGGCATGACTTTCGTGGTGGCTGCGGTCGCCTTCAAGCTCGGCGCCGTGCCTTTCCATAACTGGCTGCCGGATGTCTATCAAGGCGCCAATACGCCGGTCACCATGCTCGTGGGCTCTGCGCCCAAGCTGGCTGCCTTTGCCATGGCAATTCGTCTTCTGGCCGACGGCATGGAAGGATTGGCCGATGACTGGCGGGACTTGCTGATCGTGATGGCGGTATTGTCCTTGGCGGTCGGCAGCGTGGTTGCCATTGCCCAGACCAATGTGAAGCGCCTGTTGGCCTATTCCACCATCGGACATATCGGTTTTCTGCTGCTCGGCATGTTGGCAGCCAATCCCATGGGCTATGCAGCGGCGCTGTTTTATATCCTGGTTTATGTCCTGATGGCGCTGGGAGCGTTCGCCGTGCTGATCCTGCTCAGCCAGCGCGGCGTGGAAGCGGAAACCCTGGATGATCTCAAGGGTCTCAATGCCCGCAGCCCATGGCTCGCCGCGGTGATGGCGCTGTTCATGTTCTCCATGGCTGGGGTGCCGCCCACGGCCGGCTTCTATGCCAAGCTGCTGGTGCTGGATGCGGTGGTCGATCAAGGGATGGGCGCTTTGGCAATCGTGGCCGTCCTGTTTGCCGTGATCAGCGCGTTTTATTACCTGCGTGTGGTGTGGCAACTGTATTTCGAGAGCCCCATCGAGTCCAGCGACGTGGTCGCCAGCGCCGATCTGCGCTGGCTGTTGATGGCCAACGGCGGATTGATTCTGCTGCTGGGAATTTTGCCGGATCAGCTGATTCGCGCCTGTCTTTCGGCGTTCTGATCGCTATGCTTATTGATTAATGTTGCGAGCGGCCCTATAATGCCTGCTTACCGGATGCGGGGTGGAGCAGTCTGGCAGCTCGTCGGGCTCATAACCCGAAGGTCGCAGGTTCAAATCCTGCCCCCGCTACCATAAGAATGTCTTGAATGAGAAAGCCCCGGTCATGGGGCTTTTTTGTTCCTTGCGCATGCACGATTGGTTTTTTTGTCCGCTATTGTGGAGAACAGGCTGTTGACTGAATCAGCCGTGTCAGGTCCGTTGCGCGAGCGCTTGGAGGGCCTCTTGTCGCCCGTGCTGGACGCCATGGGCTATGAATTGATCTGTGTCGAACACCGGCAGGGTGGGCGGCAGCGGGTGCGTCTCTACATCGATCGGCC
>JBATEM010000411.1:0-2394 GCA_049664005.1 Candidatus Macondimonas sp. | reverse complement strand
GGTGTTGGTCGAGGCTGGTGTGGATCCAGGGGGCCATAGGGTTTCGGCTCGTGCAATACGGGGTTGCGGGGTGCCAGTTTAGCTTGCTCCATGCATGGGCGCAGCGCTGTCGGCAGGCTGCCGGCTCGCGATGGCCCGGCCGGATTCCTGCAATGCGCTGTTTTTTCAATGAGCGGGCTTCAGGCGCTGGCGCTTCGCAACTGGTGTTCGGGAAGGCTGAGGCGCTGGGCCTGACCCAGCAAGTCCATGAGGACAAGCACCCGCGCTGCGCCATCCCGGGCGGCGAACAGGGCTTCGAGACCGGCAAAGGGGCCTTCCATGATGTGCAATCGCTCGCCGGGGCGCCAGTCGGGGTTGTTCAAGGCCAGCCCCGCAGCGTCTGGGTCACGCGCGCGCAGCATGTCCACGAAACCGTCCGGCAAAGGCGGCAGGTGCGTGCCAAATCGCACCAGTCCGACGACGCCCTGGGTGGAACGGATGGGCGCCGTGTTCTGGGTGCTCAGGTCCAGGCGCGCGAACAGATAGCGCGGGAACAGGGGCAGCGTGACCATGGTGTAGCGATGGCGCAGCAAACGGCGTTCCCGCGCGCGTGGCAGGTGGCAATCAAAGCCCTGGCGTTCAAGGTGTGCCAGCGCTGTCTCTTCCTGGCGCGGCTTGGTGTGAATCGCGTACCAGCGGCTCATGGGCCACGCTCGATGGCGGATTCGGTGGCGTTTGCGTTGGTATTAGCCTCCACAACGGGGGGTGGTCCCTGTTGGGCGAGTTCCGATTGCAGGGCTTCAATTTCGGCGCGGATGGTTTCGTATTCGGCACGCTTGCGGCGCAGGAACTGCACGGTCGCCCAGGCCTTGGCTTCAACACCTGTCGGGGTGAGGAGGTAGGCGTAATGCCGTTTGTCGGGGTTGCGTCGGAAATTGTCGAACTTGACGTGCCCTTTCTCGATCAGGGCTTGCAGGCAGTAGTTGATCTTGCCGACGCTGACGCCCAGCTCGACGGCCAACTCCCGCTGGGATACGGCCGGATCGCGGGCCAGCCGCTGCAACAGGCGGTAACGGACTTCCTCGGGGGACATGGCCGGCTCCGTTCAAGGCTTGAACATCAACCCTATCGCAGAACGGGAGCGCATGGCAAGCCATGATTTGAGTCCATGCGGCGCGCGCCGTCCGCAGTGCGAGAATGGCCTGCAAGGCAGGGGTTGAGAGGCGGCGCCAAGTCTGAATGGAACGCGCTTTCAAGGTCGCAATGCAGCGTGAAACGGTGACGTTCTCCTCGGCGTTTCAAGCCGTACAGGATTTGGAAGTCTGATCGGAAGTTTCCGCCATTGACGGCTTCCTTTCACTGATACAAACCATGTCCGCTTCTCATTACAATAAAAACCAGATAATCTTCCATCTGAATAAAGTGCTTTGTTTTGTTGGACGAGAGGAAATATTGATGAAGCAAGTGAGACAGAAACGTGCCAAGTATACTCCGGAGCAACTGGAGTCCGTGGCCGAAAAGCTGCGCAGCATGCCCGCAGTTGAGGAAAAGAAAAAAAGCACCGAGCTGAGCAAGCAGGAAGCGATCAAGGCGCTTTCCAAAGATATTCGGGCCATGCAAAAGCGTGGTTATACCCTGGAAATGATTGCCAACATTCTCAAGGATGAAAACATCGCCGTGAGCGTTCCCACCCTGCGCAACTATTTGCAGACGCAGCGCGGGCGTCCGGCGGGAACCACGCGTCGGACTCGGCGGGACGCATCGACGCCTGAAGAAACCCAGGCCGAGTGAGCCTCGAATGGCGCAGCTCGTCTCCCATGTTAAGCGGTGGGAGGTGAGCTGCGCGAACGGCTACTTGACAGCCTTGGCGCGATGTTCTCCGCATCCGCCGCGCGCAGCGCCTCTTGAAGATTGCTTGGACGCTCGCCTCGCTTCAGCCCGGGCTTACTCGGCGTGGCAGCGCACATCCAGGGTTCCATGCCTCCCAGCCCCGCTTGTTGAGCCCGACAGGATCGGGCAGATAGGCACCTGATTCTTGCGCTTGGACGCTGTGGTCGCTAAGCGGGCGGGCTGAAAAGACGCATGTTTGACATTTCGGCAGATGAAGCAATCCATTTGAATTTGGGGTGTCGGATGTCCGCGCTCGCGATTCCTGCGGCATTCCTGAAGGGTCCTGTATCTTTACGTCTTTTCATCTGCTCAGCGCCGCAATTCATGCCCCCGTAAATCCCGGGCGTTTTGCCTTGCCGCCTTGCTTGTGCGAGGTGGCTGACAGTTTGCGGGCTTTCGGGGCATCATGAATCCTGCGGTGGCGATGGAATCGAAGGAGCACGCCAAGATGGGGCGATGGACACACAACATAAAGCGAGGCGCCATGGCCTTGCTCATGGGGATGGGCGTGGCTTCCTGCGCGGC
>JBATEM010000410.1:0-1501 GCA_049664005.1 Candidatus Macondimonas sp. | reverse complement strand
CAACTGGAGCGCTCCGGCCAGGGCGGCGGCGACCGCGCCCGGCGCCTGCGTGAGGGGCGCGCTTACCTGATCGACCAGATGAAGACCTTTGTCCAGCAGCAGGTGGCGCTCTATACCGGGGCCTCGGGTCAGGCGCTGCGCGAGCAGGCGCTGAGCGAGCGCCGCCTGAACAAGCTGGAAGAGGAAGACGCGGCGCGCATGACCGAACTGGTGCAGCGTCTTGCACGGCGTCTGGCGCGGGTCCATGCCCGCCGCGCCAAGCGCGCTCATCGCGGCCAGCTCGACGTGCGCCGCACCTTGCGTCGCAACATGGGTTTTGACGGCAATCTGTTCAATATTCACTGGCGCCGGGTGCGGGTGGACAAGCCGCGCGTGGTGGTGATTTGCGATGTCAGCCGTTCGGTGGCCGACTACACCCGCTTCCTGCTGTTGTTTCTGCATTCCCTGAGCGAAGTGATGGATCGCATCCGCAGCTTCACCTTCTGCGCCGATGTGGTCGAGGTCACGGACATCTTCGAGCATCAGCCTGTGGCCACGGCGCTGGACGCGGCCCAGGCGGCGGCGCCCATCGGGCCGACCGACTACGGCCGCACCCTGGCGCATCTGGTGGAGCGGCATCTCGATGCCTTTACGCCGCGTACCACCGTGCTGTTCCTGGGGGATGCGCGCAACAACCTGAGCGATCCGCGCGCCGACCTGCTCAAACTCATTGCCCAGCGCAGCCGGCACCTGATCTGGCTCAATCCCGAGCCCTTCGTCACCTGGAACACGGGGGATTCGATCATCGCCACCTACAAGCCGCTGTGCCATGTGGTGCGCGAATGCGCCAGCCTGCGCCAGTTGGAATCGGCTGTGGATGAGATGCTGCGCCTCACGACGCGGGCATCCTGAGCTTGAGAGGAGCGGGGGGGCACCCTAGAATCTGCCGGGTTTTCCCCTGCGGCGGTGCCGTCGCAACATACCGACCGCCTCCTGGATGATGCCCTTGCGCCCCATCAAGCATGCCTTCCACGACCGTTACATGGCGCTTGCCCTGGCGCAGATGGGCCTCTGCGCCGTCGCAGTGCTGGCCGCCGCGTCCCTGCGTTTCATTCATGTCGGCTGGCCCGGCGTGGCCAGCATCGGTCCGATCACGCCCAAGATCCTGGTGCTGTCCCTGACCCTGGTGACGGCAATGTACGCCCTGGGGCTCTACCAGCGTTTCGTGCCGATGCGGCCAGAGGAAATCGCGGTGCGGGTGCTGGCCGCCTGCGGCCTCACCTGGGCGGGGCTGGCACTGCTGTATTACCTGTTGCCGGAGCTGTATCTGGGGCGGGGCGTGATGGCCTTGACGCTGCTGTTCGTGGCGCCGGCGCTGATCACCACCCAGGTCCTGTTCCAGCGCTGGGGAGACGATGCCCAGATCAAGCCCCGGGTGCTGGTGCTGGGTGCGGGGCAGCGCGCAGCGGATCTGTTCGTGCGGCTGGGCGCGCCACGGGGATCCCGCTTGGTGGGTTTCGTG
>JBATEM010000409.1:0-3351 GCA_049664005.1 Candidatus Macondimonas sp. | reverse complement strand
TTGACCGTTCATTTCTTCTGGTATCTGCGCAATGAGCATGAAACTTGTAGCGTCTCCGCTCGGCTCAGGCTTGCAACTCAGTCAATTCCCGCATTCGTGACAAACATTGCAGGATCAGCCCGCCCAGCGCAAACGCGCTCCATCCCAGCACCAGAAATCCCCAATGGATGGGCGCTGCGAACAGTTCTTCCGCATAGAAAAAGGCGTGACCCCATTCATTGAAGCCGATATTGGGCATCATCAACAGCGGACCCATGGCCAGCAGCGCCGCCGGTACGGAAACCCGTTCCCTGAAAGCAGGCAGCCGTGTGTGAATCCAGATGAAGGCCACCAACAGGGAAGCCCCAAAGGCGGGAATGGCAAAATATTGCAGGCCGATGTGGGTGGGGGTGAAATCGGTATCGCGGATGGTGATCTGATGCCAGGCCGCATCCGATTCGGCAAACACCCCCAAGGTCAGCAGGACCATGAAGCTACCCAGGGCCAAGACGCACATGACCAGATAATAGCGCCACAACTCGTCCTGGGGAGATAACTGGCTCAGATCCCGCTCACGGCTGAACCACGCCCAGGCCATCCCGGATCCACCGACCAGGATCAGAATCGCGTCCTGTGCCCACAGCAGATTCATCCAGTAGGTCTTGAATTCAGGTTCGAAGTAATCCAGGCCAACCGTGAAGGCATGAGTTTGCTGGTACCAGCGATAGAGACCGAAGACCACAACGAAGACCAGCATGGCTGCGGCAACGGGCAGCCAGGGCATGCGGGTTTGTTCCTGAGGCCTTGATTCAACGCGGTTTTCTGTTGTCTTGATCCGGGTGGCAGCCGCGTCCAGGCTGCCGGATAAGGCAAGGCTTGCTTGCGACATCATGTCTCCTCCCCTTGATCTTTTTCATGGTTGCGAGTGGGTTATCGGGTCGTTCCAGAGATTTCTGAAGCTATCCCTGTAAGTAATTAGCCCAGTCACGGGTAAACGCAAGCTCGGTGGCCCGGGATTATGCCGATCGGCGCGGGTGGATATACCTGGGCGAGGGTGTAAAATTGACGTCCCCAATCCATTCCCTGAGAAGTATCACTTTCCCATGGCGGCGATCAGCACCGAAACAGTCTTGAGCGTGCGGCATTGGAACGAGTCGCTGTTCAGTTTCACCACGACCCGCGACTCGGGCCTGCGCTTTGAAAACGGCCAGTTCGTCATGATCGGCCTGGAAGTGAACGGGCGGCCTTTGCTGCGCGCCTACAGCATCGCCAGCGCCAACTATGAGGATCACCTGGAATTCTTCAGCATCAAGGTGCAGGACGGCCCGCTGACTTCGCGTCTGCAGCATCTGAAGGAAGGCGATACCCTGCTGGTCAGCCGCAAGCCCACCGGCACCCTGGTGCTGCACGATCTCAAGCCCGCCCGCCATCTCTACCTGCTCAGCACGGGGACGGGCATGGCGCCTTTCCTCAGCGTGATCAAGGACCCGGAAACCTACGACCGCTTCGAGCGGGTGGTGCTGGTGCACGGGGTGCGGCGCGTCTGTGATTTGGCCTATCGCGACTTCATCACCCGCGAACTGCCCCACAGCGAGTTCTTCGGCGACGCAGTGCGGGAGAAACTGATCTACTATCCCACCGTGACCCGCGAGCCGTTTGTCAACCAGGGCCGGGTGAACGACCTGATGGTCTCCGGCAAGCTGTTCGCGGATATCGGTCTGCCCGCCATGAATCGAGTCGATGACCGGGCCATGTTGTGTGGCAGTCCCGGCATGCTGGATTCGATCTGCGCGGTTCTGGACGGTTGGGGTTTCGAGGTGTCCCCCAAGATCGGCTATGCCGGCGACTATGTGATCGAGCGGGCGTTCGTCGAAAAATAGCCTCCCGCCAGGTGCAGGACGCGCCGTCTGGCTCTTACACTTTTCCCGGGCAACCCAAGGAGCGGGTTTGATGGAAGAGACCCCCATGCTGCGTTGGCTCCGGCGCCTGCAGCGCATCCCCGGCCATCATCTGTGGCTTCACGCCGGCATTGCGCTGGTCGCCCCCTATTCGGCGACCATCCGGCCGCGCATCCTGCGCGCCGCGCCCGGACATCTGGAAATCGGCATGCGCAAGCGTCGCGCGGTAACCAATCATCTGGGCACCGTGCACGCAGCGGCGCTGGCGAATCTCATGGAATTGTGCGGTTCGCTGGCCGTGCAACTGGCCATTCCCGCCACCGCGCGTTGGATCCCGGCCGGGCTCGATATCCGCTATCTGCGCAAGGCGTGTACTGACCTCACGGCGGTCTGCCATTTCACGCCCCCGTCCGACTGGCAGCGGAAACAGGACTGGCCGGTGACGATCACCGTGCACGATGCGCAGGGGGCGGCGGTGGCCGATGCCGTGCTGCACATGCGCATCGGACCGAAACACTGAAAACCCACAAGCCTTGGCGTGACTTCGTGTCGCGCCGGGAAGGTGATGAACTGCAGGCGGACCCACAGCCGGCTGCCTCTGGCGCCATCCCCATGGCGGCGCGCTGGCTGTCGGTGGGTG
This sequence comes from Candidatus Macondimonas sp., assembly GCA_049664005.1. GTDB lineage: Bacteria > Pseudomonadota > Gammaproteobacteria > UBA5335 > UBA5335 > Macondimonas. The sequence goes on along the minus strand of JBATEM010000409.1, from coordinate 834 downwards.
AGAAAGCGGCGGCTGGGGAGTGCACCAAGCCGGATGGCCGCCACGTTTCGAGATGGCTTGCCGATGAATGGCGCATCTCGCGTCTTGGCTGAAGGCACATAGCCCAACTCCATGACACCAGTCAGCCGCATCAAGCCCGCGACGGTTTCGCGCCCACCAGACTGAGCGCTACCGCCTCCGCTATCTTGATGCCATCGACCCCCGCCGAGAGAATGCCGCCGGCATAGCCCGCCCCTTCGCCCACTGGGTACAGCCCTCGGGTATTCAGACTCTGACCATCCTGGCCCCGGGTGATGCGGATGGGCGAAGAGGTGCGCGTCTCCACGCCGGTGAGCACGGCGTCCGCCATGGCGAAACCGCGGATCTGTTGATCAAAGGCTGGCAAGGCTTCGCGGATGGCCGCGATGGCATAGGCCGGCAGGCTGGTCTCGAGCGCGCCAAGCCGCACACCCGGTTGGTAGGACGGCAGCACGCTCCCGAAGGCGGTCGAGGGTCGGCCGGCCATGAAATCCCCCACCAATTGTGCCGGCGCATCGTAATTGCCGCCGCCCAGCACAAACGCCCGGGATTCCAGTTGGCGCTGCAGATCGATGCCGGCCAATGGGCCACCGGGATAGTCCGTCGGCGTAATGCCGACCACGATGGCGCTGTTGGCGTTGCGCTCGTTGCGTGAATACTGACTCATGCCGTTGGTGACCACTCGTCCGGGCTCCGAGGTCGCTGCCACCACGGTGCCGCCCGGACACATGCAGAAGCTGTAGACCGAGCGGCCGTTCTTGCAGTGGTGCACCAGCTTGTAGTCCGCCGCGCCAAGGAGGGGATGGCCTGCCTGCG
>JBATEM010000408.1:0-4037 GCA_049664005.1 Candidatus Macondimonas sp. | reverse complement strand
TTTGTCCGGCAGCTAGGCGATGGGGCTGCGGGCCACGGGCGCCGCTTCGAGGGTTTTGATGAAGACCTTGGAATTGCGCTTGTAGTTGTACAGGCCCTGGCGCGCCACCGGCAGATCCTGGATGCGGCCGGGACGATAGCCCTGCTCGATGAACCAATGGGCGGTCTGGGTGGTGAGCACGAAGAGCCGGTGCAAGCCCCGTGCCCAGGCACGCTGCTCCAGATGCGCCAGCAGGTCATGACCCAGGCCCAGCTCGCGATAATCCGGATGCACGGCAATGCAGGCGATCTCGCCCACATCCTCCTCGATGAAACCATAGAGCGCCGCGCAGGCCAGGATCGCCTGATCCCGCTCCATCACGACAAAGTTGCCGATTTCCAGCTCCAGTTGCTCGCGCGAGCGCTGCACCAGAATTCCCTGGGCTTCCAGGGGCGCGATCAGGGCCAGCAGGCCGCCGATGTCGTCGATGGTGGCCTCGCGCAGCACGTCATATTGACCTGCCGTGATCAGGGTGCCGATGCCGTCGCGCGTGAACAGTTCCAGCAGCAAAGCGCCTTCCTGCTGACGGGGAATGAGATGGGCACGGGGGACCCCGCTGCGGCAGGCCTGGACGCAGCCTGCCCAGGCGGGCCGGCGCTCGACCGCAAAATCGGTCGCGGCAAGTTGGGCTTCGGCCTGGGCGGGATCCATCTGGCCGGGACGGCGCGGCGCCATCGCCTCGGTCCCTTCTTCGAGGAAAATCAGCTTGTCCGCCCCGAGCTGGATCGCGGCCTGGGTGGCCACCGCCTCGCTTTGCAGGAAAAAGGCTTCGCCCGTGGTCGAGTAGCCCATGGGGGAGAGCAGCACCACGGCGCCCTGTTGCAGCGCCTGGCGCATGGCAGGGGTTTCCAGGCGACGGATTTCACCACTGTGCTGGTGGTCCACGCCGCTGCGCACACCGACGGGCCGGGCGATGAGGAAATTACCCGAGACAAGGCGCAGGGCGGCGCCGTCCATCGGGGTCTGGGGCAGGCCGCAGGAAAAACCCGCTTCGATGTCCAGGCGCGCGGTGCCCACGGCGTCCTTGACGCATTGCAGGGCTGCGGCGGTCAGGACCGGGATCTCCCCGTGGTAGGCCAGATCCAGGCTTGCCTTGCCCAGTCGTTCGGCGAGTTGGGGGGTCACCCCATGGACCAGCACCAGCCGCACGCCGAGGCTGGCCAACAGGGTCAGGTCCTGCACCAGATGGGGGAAATCCGCGGACATCACCGCTTCGCCGCCGAAACAGACCACGAAGGTCTTGCCGCGGTGGGCGTTGATGTAGGGCGTGCTGTTGCGAAACCACTTGACGAAACGATCCATGGAGCTCAGGCCGTCGCAGGTGTCAGGCAGAAACGGATGATCAGCGCCTCCAGGATTTTCATCATCGGCGCGATGCGATCCAGTGCCAGATATTCATTGGGTTGGTGGGCCTGTTCGATGTTGCCCGGCCCGAGGATGACCGTGTCCATGCCCATGCGCCGATAGTAGGGCCCTTCCGTACCGAAGGCCACCGCACCCGGCTCCTGTCCGGTGAGGGAGGCGGCTGCCGTCACCAGGGGACTCGTTGCGGGGGTTTCCATGGGCGGCAACCCATCGAACAGGGGGAGAAATTCCAGGGTCAGATCCGTATCACCCAGCGCCGCCTCTGCCCGGGCGTGCAACTGGGCCCGAATGTCTTCCGGATCCATGCCGGGCAGCAGGCGCACATCGAAATGCAGCTCGCATTCGCCACAGATGCGGTTGGGATTGTCCCCGCCATGGATGTGGCCCAGGTTGAGGGTGGGATGGGGGATGACAAAACCCGGATGGCGGTAGCGCTGCAGCCAGCTCTGGCGTTCCGCCATCAGGGCGCCGATGACCCGATGCATGCCGTCCAGGGCGTTGCGTCCCAGCGACGGGTCGCTGGAATGGCCCGAGCGGCCCAGCAGGCGGATGCGTTCCATCATCACGCCTTTGTGAAGATGCGCTGGACGCATCGCCGTGGGTTCGCCCAAGACCGCGTAGCGCCCCTGGAAGGCCTGGCCGTTGGCCAGGGCGCGGGCGCCCGCCATGCTGGTTTCTTCATCCGCAGTTGCCACAAGAACAAGGGGCTGGTGAAAATCGCGGCGACCCAGCGCGGCGACGGTGGCGAGCGCGATGGCAAAAAATCCCTTCATGTCGCTGGTACCCAATCCGTACAGCTGGTCTTCACGAACATCGGCTTTGAGCGGGTCACTTTTCCAGCCCTGTCTGTCGAAGGGGACCGTGTCGGTATGGCCGGCCAGCACCAGCGCGCCGGGGCCCTTCCCCAAGGTGGCCACCAGGTTGGCTTTGTGCGGCGCGCCGGGCAGCGGCAGGATCTCCACGGTGAATCCAAGGTCTTGGCACCATTGGGAAATCAGGTCGATGGTGGCGCGGTTTCCCATGTCCCACTCGGCCTGGGCGCTGCTTACCGAGGGGGTGGCGACGAGTTGGGAAATGAGGTCCAGAACCGGCGGAAAAGGGGTGTTCATGATGCTCATTGTGGTGCCAACAGGGCCGTCGAGACAAGGGCAAAACTTGAACTTGCAAGGCAATATTGCTTACTGTTGCGCCCAGTTGCCAATTGGGCAAGCGAATTTGGTAAAGCATTGACAATATTAAAAACGGCGCGCGCAAACCGGAAAAGGCCTGGGGGCCGTACCGGAAAACGCCACCGCACAATGCGGCACTGGATCTGGGCCACCACGCTGGGAATGGCGCTGGGTGTGGCCGGATGCGAGCGCAACGTCCCATCGAATTCTCGGGATCTCGACGCGATTCAGCAGCGGGGTGAGCTCATCGTGGTGACCCGGGCCGCGCCCACGACCTTCTACCAGGATGGCTACGGTCCGCAGGGACCGGAGTTCGACATGGCGGAGGATTTCGCACGGCATCTCGGGGTGCGCACCCGCTACCTGGTTGCCAGCAGCGTGACCGAGGCCCTGCACTGGCTGGAACAGGGCCAGGCCGATCTGGCGGCGGCGGGCATCAGCCGCACCCCGACGCGTGAATCCCGTTTTCGCTTCGGACCTGTCTATCGCCACATCGAGCAGCAGGTCATCTGTCATCGGGATGGCCCTCAGCCGCGGGACACCCAGCAGCTGGTAGGGCTGCGGTTGCGGGTGGGTGCGGGCACCAGTCACGAAGAGCGGCTCCAGCAAGTGGTTGCCGATGTCCAAGGCTTGCGCTGGGAAACAGCGGAGGCAGCGAGTGCGGCGCAACTGCTGGAACAGGTCTGGCGCCGCGAAATCGACTGCACGGTCGTGGATTCCCCCGAAGTCGCAGTCCATCGGCGCTTCATGCCGGAACTGGAAGTGGCCTTCGATCTGTCCAGCCGCGAGGAACTCTCCTGGGTATTGCCCCAGTCGGCCAGCCGGCTTGAAGCGGCGTTGGAACTCTGGATGCAGGACTATCGCGACCAGGGCTTGCTGGCGGCTCAGGAAGATCGCTATTTTGGTCACATGGATGCATTCGACTATCTCGACATGACCACCTATCGCGGACGCATCTTCAGCCGCCTGCCGCGCTACCGCAATCATTTCCGCCGCGCCGAGGCGCGTTTTGACCTGCCCTGGACCCTGCTGGCCGCCGTGGCCTATCACGAATCCAGTTGGGACCCCTCGGCCGTGAGTCCCACCGGTGTGCGCGGACTGATGATGTTGACCTCCTCCACCGCCCGTTCGATGGGCGTGAACCGGCTGGATCCGGGGCAAAGCATCGAGGGCGCGGCACGTTACCTCTCCGAGCTGCGTGACGCCTTGCCAGCCGAGATTCCTGAACCGGACCGTACCTGGATGGCGCTGGCGGCCTACAACGTGGGCCCCGGCCATCTCGAGGATGCCCGTAAACTGGCGCTGCGCCTCCATCTCGATCCAAACCGCTGGAGCGGTGTGAAGGAGGCTTTTCCGAAACTGTCGCAGCGCGCCTACGCGCGTTTCAGCAGTCATGGCTATGTCCAGGGCAGCCAGCCGGTACGCTATGTGGAGCGTGTGCGGGACCTCCACGCCATTCTGGAC
>JBATEM010000407.1:0-2166 GCA_049664005.1 Candidatus Macondimonas sp. | reverse complement strand
GCGCAGCATGTCCTCGGCCGACCGGTTGGCGTGCAGCATCCGGCCCTCTGCGTCGGTCAACACCACGCCGCAGCGCAGTTGATCGAGCGTCTCGGCCATCTGCGCCCGTTCGATGGTGCGCACGTCGAGGATGTTGGAGATCGTCACCGCCCGCCTCAAGTGCGGCAGCAGTAGAGCGCCGGCTTCGAGGTCGTGCGCGGTGAAAATCCCGTGTTGCTCGTGCCGGGACCACGCGATCACGGAATAGTGCGTCGGCGTATGAATCAGGAAGTACTGCAGGATATCGACGATACCGTAGGGCGCCACGCACTCCTGGACATAGGGCGAAGTGTCCATGTATTCGCGCCAGTGGTGCGACAGCCTGAATGGCACGTCCAGCGAACCCCCCGCGGACGCGAGCGCCTCCTCGGTACGCGCATTGATCTCGGGCGTGTGCCGCGCTACCGCCTCCATTTGATACGGCTCGATCCCGACCGTCCGGTTCAGGAGCAGCCTGCCGTGCCGCCGATCCACCAGCGACAGGATCGCCGTGCGAGCCGAGAAGGCATCCCTGATCGCGGCGAGTGTCCCCTCCCACCGGTCCGGCGCCAAGGCGCAATCGTAGATCGAGCCGATGAGCGTGGACAGGACCTGCGGCAACAGCGCTTCAACCATGGCCCGAGGCTCCGGACCTCATAACGCCTGGCCGCTCGATGCCCATCACGCCCCCAACATGACCCCAAGCTGCTTTTTGTGTGTGTAAATCATCTCCTCCAAATGGGGGATGCGCAAGCCTTCATGGCATGGAATTCTGTCGCCGCGTTCCGAAGCCGGGATCGGGACGCAGGACAGGCCCATGCCGACCTGATGGCCAAGGGACAGGCAGCGGTCATTAAAGGTTCACTAAACTTTCCGTTACCTGTCATTCATAAAGTCCAGTTTTTATAGGCAGCTTGCCATGCTGCTTTTGGATGTTATAGAGAGGTTAAGAACGAAGCTTCCGCAAGGCATCACCAATCAATCCTTAGGAGTCTGAATGATGAACAAAGTCATTGCCTTTACTTCCTTGATGGCCTGCTCCCTGGGCGCTCACGCCTCCCTGGTGGAAATGGAAGATTCCGAATTGTCCGCGGTCCGCGGACAAGTGAATCTGTTCAGCATTGTCAATGCCGGCATCTTCAGTGACAGTGTGTTCAGTGGGGTGAGCGGCTTGGGCGCTGACAGCCTGGTATCCGGCGCACAGATGTTCGGCGGCCACTCTGTCTTGACCGCCACGAATGTACTGGCTGGCAGTTTGTTTACCGGCGTGAACGTCGCGGGGCTGGCCCCCATCGGGACCCTCTTCAACCTGGGTGGCCTGGCGGGTATCTCCGGGGCCAATGCGGGCGGTATCTCGTTATTCTCCGGCCTCAGCCTGCCCATTGGAGCAACCGGAGCCAGCGTGGTGACCTTGCCGTGGACCTTGAACGGCTTTGGTGCCTTCAACCTGTTCTGACCGGCCATGGCCTTGAAGCCAGCGGCCATACGGGTCGCTGGCTTCTTCCGGGCAGTGTTCATGAAGCCCCTGGTTTCATGGGTTTGGTGATCGACGATCAGAAGGATGAAGAAGATGGCAAAGAAGCTCAAATTCGGCTTTGTGATGCTCAGCGCAACAATCGGGTATGCCGGCTCGGCCCATGCCAGGCTCGAGCCGATGGATGATGCGGAGCTCGGCGCTGTGCATGGCAAACTGGCCATACTGCCCGGGCTGGTAAACATCGGTCCGTTGTTTAACCTCCCCTTCACGGCCATCAATCTGTTCGGCGCCACCAGTCTCGTCTCCGGGTTGAATATGGCGGCCCTGAGCGGCGGCAGCGTGCTGAATGTGGGAGGTGTGGCAGGCATCTCGGTCACCAATACGGCCGGGTTTTCCGCTTTTACGGGGATTGGTCTCCCCTTGGGGATCACCGGCGTTGCAGGCGTCTCGATGCCATGGTCGATCAATGGCCTGGGTGTTTTGAATATCTTCTGACCCCCGGGTGCGGCGCTGCTTTTCAGCTTGAGCTTGCCCGAGCCATTGCTTGTGTACGCCGCATCCTCGGCCTCGCATGAACATCGGATTGGCTCAGGCCAGCGGCCCCAGTCGGGCCGCCGGCCGCGCCGATCGCTCAGCCCGTCTCCCGCCGGTCGAAGGACACGCCCTTGACC
>JBATEM010000406.1:0-2232 GCA_049664005.1 Candidatus Macondimonas sp. | reverse complement strand
CTGTTTCGTCCGATCGTTCGATGCGCTAGTCCTGTCTTTATCTGCATGAACCGTTAATACCTATCAGGAGAATTGTTATGCTGGCCAAGAAATTTGCAGCTCCCTTGATTCTGGCCGTGGCACTGGGCGGCGGCCTGGTTGGCTGCTCCAGCACCAAGGAAAAAGAAGCAATGAACGCCCGTCTGGACGGTATCGCCGCGGACGCCAAGGCTGCTGCCGCTTCTGCCGAGTCCGCCAAGGCGTCTGCTGCGGCTGCTGCCCGTGCCGCTGCCGAAGCCAAGGCGATGGCCGCCGATGCCAAAAGCACCGCCGAAGCCACCGACGAGAAGCTGAACCGGATGTTCAAGAAGTCCATGTACAAGTGAGCTGAGAGCACCCCTTTGGGGGGCTTGCTTACTGAGGACCGCCGGGTTTTACCCGGCGGTTTTTTTATGTCGTGATGATCGTGTTGGCGAGCAAAACGCGTCCGAGGGGGCTGTGCCTCAAGCAGGATCAATTCAGCCGCACGCTTTCCGGCGTCATCTGGACAGTCCCGGACGGGGTCTGGCGGTTGTCGAGGGAAATGGGGGTGGGAACGCCATTTTGCTGCGCAACGATTTCCCGCACCCGAGCCCAACTGATGCGGGCCGGACGCTGCGCCACTGCCCCCAGCACAGCCTGCATGGCCATTTCATAGAGTCGCTCCGGGCTGGCATTGCTCTCCTCCAGGGGCTCATGCACCTCCAGGTAGAGTGCGTCACCGAGCCAGCCGACCTTGACGGGGTCGTTGAGGATTTCAACCGGCGTTCCGACATCCACCCAGCCAAACAACTGCGCCACATCTTCCGGGTACATGCGCACGCAACCATGGGTGACCCGCATGCCGATACCCCAGGGGTTGTTGGTGCCATGGATCAGATAGCCACTGAACCCCAGGCGCATGGCATGCTGACCCAAGGGGTTGTCGGGTCCAGCCGGCACCACATCGGGCAGGATGTCACCCTTTTCGGCATGCTCTTTCTTGATCGAAGCGGGGGGATACCAGGCGGGGTCCTTGTCCTTGCGGACTACCCGGGTCATGCCGATGGGCGTGTTCCAATCCATGCGGCCAATGCTGACGGGATAGGTGATGACCTGTTGCCCCAGTCCCTTTGATACCGGCGGGAAATAATAGAGGCGCATTTCGGGCACATTGAGAATGATGCCCTGGCGGGCGCCGCGGGGCAGGATGAACTGCGTCGAAAGCAACACGGGCGTGCCCTTGCCCGGCAGCCATTTGTCCACCTGGGGGTTGGCCTGGATGATTTCGTCCTGGCCCAGGCTGAAGCGTCGCGCGATGTCCAGCAGCGTATCCTCCTGTTGCGCGGGATATTGCAGCAATTGGCCCACCACATCGTTGCCTGGCGGGGGAAGCGGATAACTGCGGTACTGCGCCAGCGCCGGGAGGGCCAGGACGAGGCCTGCCACGCCCAGAAGGTGGAAGGAGGCACGCCGAACCTGAGGCCGAACGCGGGACAGAGAGATGTACAACCGATTCATGGGGTGAATCCGATAGGATGGCGGATTAATTGCGCAGCACGCGCAGGAACAACATCTTGAGGTAAGCCGTTTCAGGAAGCGCCGGATGGATGGGGTGATCCCGACTCTGGCCCCCTGTTTCAACCACCTGGATCTGGCGATCCACATGCCGTGCCGCAGCATGCACCTGTTCCAGCAGGGCTGGCGCGCTCAGGTGCTGGGAACAGGACCCGGTGATCAAATAGCCGCCCGGTTCGACCAGCGGCAGGGAGAGCTGATTCAAACGCCGATAAGCGATGGTGCCGGATGATAAATCTTTGCGCCGCTTGATGAAAGCAGGCGGATCGACAATCACCACGCCGAACCGGCGACGTTCTTCCTTGAAGGTCTTGAGGACCTCAAAGGCATCGCCGCACCGAGTTTCGAGCGGAATATCGTTGAGTCGGGCATTCTTGGTGGCCCCCTCCAGGGCGGTTGCCGAACTGTCCACGCAGGTCACGGCAGTGGCACCCGCGGCGCCAGCGCTGATGCCCCAGGCGCCGAGGTAGCTGAATACGTCAAGCACCAAGGCGCCCTTGGCATAAGGGGCAAGGCGGCGGCGGTTGTCGGCCTGATCGTAAAACCAGCCGGTTTTCTGGCCGGTGCGCGGGCAGCAGTGATACGTCAGGCCGTTTTCACATACGCTCACCACGGACGGCAGGCTGCCCAGGACCTCGACTGTCTTCGGCAGTCCTT
>JBATEM010000405.1:0-4977 GCA_049664005.1 Candidatus Macondimonas sp. | reverse complement strand
CCATTCCGGGTCACGGCTCACCGGCTGTTGAGTTGCCGGTCCGCGTGCTGATTCGGCGCGAGCCGTCAGCAGCAGCGGGGTGTCGCCCTGTAACAAAGCGGCCAGGGCGGCGGCGGCATCCAGCGCGGGAATGCCCTTTTCCGTGGTGTAGTCGGTGAGCAGCTGCTGGAAAAACGCGCGCTGGGGATGTTCCAGCGCGGCATCGACGGCTTGCTTGAAGCGCGCGATGCGGCGGGTGTTGATGGCCTCGACGCCGGGCAGTTCCATGGGTTCGATGCGCTGGCGGGTGGCGCGTTCAATCGCCTGCAGCATGCGCGCTTCCCGCGGCGCCACGAACAGGATGGCTTCACCGCTGCGTCCAGCCCGGCCGGTACGACCGATGCGATGGACGTAGGCTTCGGTGTCGTAGGGAATATCGTAGTTGATGACGTGGCTGATGCGTTCCACGTCCAGTCCACGGGCGGCGACGTCGGTCGCAACCAGGATGTCGATGCGGCCCGATTTGAGCTTGGCGACCGTCTGCTCGCGCAGGTTTTGGGCGATGTCCCCGCTCAAGGGTGCCGCGGCATAGCCTTGCGCCGTCAGCGAATCGGCCAGTTGCTGGGTTTCGACCTTGGTGCGGACGAAAATGATGATGCCGTCGGTGTCCTCGGTTTCCAGAATGCGCGCCAGTGCTTCACCCTTGGGCATGCCGCTGATGCGCCAGTAGCGCTGGCGGATGGTCGGCGCGGTGGAGGTGCGCACCTCGATGGCGACTTCCTCGGCATCCTTCATGTGGCGCTGGGCGATGCGCTTGACTGCAGCGGGCATGGTGGCCGAGAACAGCGCGATCTGTCGCGTTGGCGGCGTCTGCTCCAGCACCCACTGCACATCGTCAATGAAGCCCATGCGCAGCATCTCGTCGGCTTCGTCCAGGACCAGGCACTGCAGATTGGCGAGATCCAGCGTTCCCTTGCGCATATGGTCCATCACCCGACCGGGGGTGCCGACCACCACTTGAACGCCCTGCCGGAGCGCGCGCAACTGCTCGCTGTAGCCCTGGCCGCCATAGATGGCCAGCGAACGGAAGCCGACCATGTGGGCGGCATAGCGCTGGAAGGCCGCAGCGACCTGGAGCGCCAGTTCGCGGGTGGGCACCAGCACCAGGGCCTGTACCCGCGGCGATTGCAGATCCAGCCGCGACAGCAGGGGCAGGGCGAAGGCCGCGGTCTTGCCCGTACCGGTCTGCGCCTGACCCAGCACATCCTGGCCGGCCAGTACATGGGGAATGATGCGGGCCTGAATGGGGGATGGGGTTTCGTAACCCAGTTCATCCACTGCTTTGAGGACGGACTCTGCCAGGCCGAGTTCATTGAACAGGGGCTGGGTATCGGGGGCATTGGATGTCATCAGAAAATCACCGGAAATTATGGAGCGGGAATCAGGCGCGGGATGGATTGCCGACTGCGTCAACAGAATGCGGGGGGTAGCCGGATCAGGATGGCGCCATGATGGAAAACACATCACGCCGGGCGGACAAGCCCGGTGTGCATGGAAAATATCGCGCGCTAAAAGACGGTCGGGGGCTCAGGAAGCCCGCGTATCGGGGCGGGCGTAGAGCAGGTCCACCAGATGGCGGCCATTGTCGGCGGTCAGGGTGGTGAGGCGGCTCAGGGCGCGAACCGAAAGATTATAACCGATCAGGGCGGGAATGGCGGCAAACAAGCCCGCCGCCGTGGCGATCAGCGCCTCCCCCACGGGGCCGGCGACGGCATCCAGGGTGAGCGCCTGCCCGGTGAGGGTCTGCAGGGCGTGCATGATGCCCCACACCGTGCCCAGCAATCCCACGAACGGCGCGGTGCTGCCCACGGTGGCCAGTACGATCAGATGCTGTTCCTGATCGCTGCGGATGGGCGCCTGGGCATCGGCCAGACGGCTTTCCAGATCTGCTGCGTCCGCGTTGCGCCGGGCCAGCAGCCGCGCCGCCTCCTGACGCAAGCGGCCGGTGGGACAGTCGGCGGGCAGACGTTCCAGGGCGGAGAGATCGCCGCGTTCGATCAAGTCGGCAGCCTCCTTCTCCAACCGATGCCAGCGGCGCAATTGCCAGAATTTTTCCAGCATGACGGTCCAGCTCAGGATCGACATCACGACCAGGGTGATGAACACCCCCCGGATGACTGGGTCAGCATGTTCCCACCAACCAAACCACAAGGCAGAAGAGGGTTCCATGAAAACGGGCTCCTTCGGGGCAATGAATGGGGCGTCGATAAGGCTTGGATTGGATCGGGTGTCGGCTCAGCGCTTGAGCTTGAAGACAATGGGCACTTCGACGGTCGCCACCACCGCTTCGCCGAGGCGGGTGGCAGGACGGAACTGCCAGCGCCGCACCGCCGCCAACGCGGATTCATCCAGTATCGGATGGCCTGAACTGGCGGCCAGCTCGACGCGGGTGGGATGACCCTGGACATCCAGTGTGACCCGCAGGCGCACCGCGCCTTCCCAGCCTCGCCGCAAGGCGATGGGGGGGTATTTGGGGGCCGGATTGAGCCGGTAGGCGGCATTCAAATCAACGGAAACCGCCCCTGGTGCGTTGGCAGATGCGCTTCCCGTTTGTCGCGCGTTGGCGGCATCCTGCTTGGGCGCGGGCGAGTGATCCGAGGCCGATGCGGATTCGCTGACCGGCGCAGCCGTGGGCGTTTCTCGGAGTACGGGTGCTGCGGTGGGCCGCGGTTGGGGCGTCGGCGCGGGTTTGGCGACCGGTTTTGCAATGGGCCGAGGTGCCGGCTTGGGTGGCGTGGGTTGTGGCTTGGGCGGCGAGACTTCTGGTTTGGCCACCACCGGGGCCGGCGCCATGGGCGGCAGACTGACGAGGGTCAGCGGTTCGGGCTGGGGTGGCATGAGCTGGACACTGGGTTGCCAGGCCCATGCACCCAGCAAGGCCAAACCATGCAAAGCCAGCGAGAGGGCCACGACCAGCGGCAAGCTGCTGCGCTGGCGAGGCGCGTTTGGGAGGACGGGCGGGACCTGGGCCGGTGGGGCTGCGGTTGGCGCTTCCCGTTCACGGCGTGATCGCTCCAGGGATGGCGCGAGCGACAGCAGGGAGGCGCTCACCCGGCTTTCCTCTGCCAGCGGCGGAAGTGCCGTGCGACCCCCAGGGCCGCTGTCAGCACCAGCGCGAGGGCGGCCAGGGACTGCAGGGTTTCCCGTCCCGTTTTCCCCAGCCTCCCGTCGAGGAAACTCCATTTGTGGATCATGCCGAACACCCAGCCTTCCAGCCGGCTCAGGGGCGTGACATGAGCCGCCAGGGCACCGGTGCGTGTTTCCACATACCAGGTTTCATCAGGTCGTTCAGAAATCGTGACGGCCATCACCGGTAGGCGCTTGAAGGCAAAGCCATAGGCTTCATCGAAGTGATGCACTGGATGAACCTCCATGGCCGTGCCGGACGGCAGATCGGCATGCTGGCGGGCCAGTGCCGTGGCATGGCGGGCGAGCCCGTCGGGGATCACCTCCCCGCTGACCGCATCCAGATAACGGTCCATGGGCGGCTCTGATGGCGCGCCGCCCTGCGAGCCATGTGCATGGCCTGTCGGCGCTGGGGGAGCGGCGTCCGGGACGGCGATCCACGCAGGCTGTTCATCCAGACGCGTGAGCACCAATGCCATGATCGGGCCGCCCGACGCCAAGGCCCGGATCAGGGTGGGCAGCGGCGCGCTGAGTTCGGCGGTCGCGAATGATGGCATCGCAGCGGGCGCGGTGGGATCGCCCTGCCAGGATTTGACGGCCAGATGGAAGGCGCCCGAAAGGGACAGCGCCAAGGCAACGACGGCGGCGGGAACACCCAGCCGCCGATGCCAGCGCACCCCAACAGGACGCCCTCCGCTCAGAGCGCCCCGGCGCCACAGCCGTGCGTACACCGTCAGTCCGGCCAGGGCGACGGCGGCGATGGTGAGCAAAAGGCCCAGCATCAAGCCGCGCGCCCAGGGCGAAGGCTGAATCGGGCTCCAGGAATGCATCCAGCGAAACAATTTTCCAGTCCAGTCCTTGCAGCGGTCGGTCAAGGTGGCGAGCCGGCCCGACGCCGGATCCACATAGGCCCGCAGGCCGTCGGGGCGGTCGAAACCGATTTCCCAGACCGGCAACAGTCGGTCGATGTAATGATAATCATCATTGAATGAATGCAGAGGCCGCGCATGGGCAATGGGACTGCCCAGATCCCCCGCATAGTGACGCGCCAGCCGTTCCACCCACGCACGCTCACCGGCGGGATGCAGGGCGGCGGTGCGGGCATCGATCCAGTAGGTCTGCCCCTGCGCCTCGACGCGGTAAACAGGCTCCTCGCCGTCGGCTTGCCACAGGCGCAGCGCCTGGAAGCGATCAAGACCTGCCGCTTGCAGAGCCGCTTGTGGGGGTAGCAGGCCGGACAAGCTCAGCGGCGCGAGGGGTGGCCGGAATGCCTGGGGCTTCGGGTTGAAGCGCGAGAGGACGGGATGCCCCAATCCGCTCAGCGCCCACAGCATCACGACCAGCGCGATCCATAGCCCGGCCCGCATGTGCCATTGGTGCAAGCGACCGATCCGCATCGCGCGACGCGCTGCGCGCTTGACCGCCCGTGGCTGCGTCGATTCAATGGCGGCCATGCCGACTGCGATCGTATTGCATTGATGAATCTCCACAATGCCTGCAAATGCGCCATGGTAATCAATCGGGGCGCCCGTCCGCATGCGGCAAATTGTCGCACCCCCTGGATTTTGGCCGGGCTGGTGTTGGGCTTGAGCGCTGCCGCGCCGGCCTGGGGTTGGGGTGGCGAGGGTCATCGGCTGATCTGCGAAATCGCCTGGCAACAGCTCACCCCCGCCACGCGCGGCGAGGTCCAGGCGCTGCTGCGCGCCGAGCGCGGATCACACCGCTTCGCCGACAGTTGCACCTGGGCCGACCGCATCCGCAACGATCGTCGCTACGATGACCTCAAGCCCTGGCATTACCTGAATCTCTCTC
>JBATEM010000404.1:0-3329 GCA_049664005.1 Candidatus Macondimonas sp. | reverse complement strand
ACGGTGATCGTGCAACTGGAGAAACTGCCGTCCATCACCCTGGAGGAATCCCTGGCCGTGGATCAGCGGGTGCAACAGGCCCTGATGGGACTGCCCGAAGTGGTGGGCGTGGTGGCCCGCACGGGGGCCGATGAAATTGGCCTCGATCCCATGGGTCTCAACGAGACCGACAGTTTCTTGCAGCTCAAGCCGCCAGCGGAATGGCGCATGGCCTCGAAAGACGCCCTGCTCGCCGCGCTGCGGGAGAAGCTGGACGGATTCCCGGGGCTGAACTACGTGTTCAACCAACCCATCGAGATGCGAGTTTCGGAAATGCTCACGGGGGTGCGCGGCGATCTCGCGGTGAAGATTTTCGGGCCAGATCATGCCACGCTCACCCGATTGGCCCATGAGATGGGCGCTGTGTTGCGGCAGATCCCGGGCGCCGAGGATGTCTATATCCCCGCCAGTGACGGCGCGCTGTATTTCCGGCTGGTCCCCGACCGGCTCGCCCTGGGACGGCTCGGCTTGAGCATCGAGGCTTTGCAGGATCAGTTGCGTTCCCTGGTGGAAGGCTGGCCAGTGGGCACGGTATACGAAGGCGACCGGCGCATCCCGCTGGTGATTCGGGGAGGCGCCAATCTGCGCGATTCGCCGGGCGACTTTCTGGCCCAGCAGGTGGTGCTGCCGGATGGGCAGGCGGTGCCGCTGGCCAATCTGGTGCGGGTGGAGCGGGTGCAGGGGCCGGTCGCGATCAAGCGCGAACAGGGTGTGCGCAATGCGGTGGCAATTGCCAATGTGAGCGGCCGCGATCTGGTGAGCTTTGTTGAGGAAGCCAAGGCGCGCATTGCCCGCGATGTTCCGCTGCCGGCAGGCTATTACCTGGCCTGGGGCGGAGAATTCGAGAACCAGCAACGCGCCGCCCAGCGGCTGGCCATTGTGGTCCCCCTGGCCGTGGGCTTGGTGTTTCTGTTGCTCTTTTCCACCTTCGGTTCGGTGCGCCAGGCGGTACTGGTGCTGACCAATATCCCCTTTGCCATGATTGGCGGCGTGATGGCGCTTTGGGGGACCGGGGAGTATCTGTCGGTGCCCGCGTCCGTGGGGTTCATCGCCCTGCTCGGGATTGCCGTACTCAACGGGGTGGTGATGGTGACCTATTTCAACCAATTGCGCGCCATGGGGCGGTCGTTGAACGAAGTGGTGGTGGAGGGGGCGCAGCGGCGTCTGCGGCCGGTGCTGATGACGGCAAGCATTGCCGCCCTGGGGCTGGTGCCGTTGTTGTTCGCCACGGGCCCGGGAAGCGAGATCCAACGCCCCCTGGCCATTGTGGTTATCGGCGGGCTGGTGTCTTCCACCCTGCTGACCTTGCTGCTGTTGCCCATCTTGTACCGGCGTTTCGGAGAAGCCACCCCATGAACGATCTGTCCACTCGATCGGATCCGTCGACCGTGTTGTTGACCCTTGTGGTGGCCCCTGAACAGGCCGAGGCCATGATCGACTGGCTGCTGGATCACCCAGCGGTGCAGGGCTTCAGTTCCCAGGATGGATCGGGCCATGGCAGCGATCCCCAGCGGTTGAATGTGGAAGAGCAAGTGGTGGGGCGCAGGCCGCGGGTGTTTTTCACCTTGCTGCTTCAGGCCGCATCGGCCCAGGATCTGTTAGTTCAACTGCGCAGCGATTTTGCGGGACGCGAGGTGCATTATTGGTTGACTCCGGTCCTGGACAGTGGCCGTCTGGATCAAGACAGCGCCGGTTCTCCGGACATAAAAAAGGGGTGACGGAAGCCGCCACCCCTTGGATTCGAGGCCAGATGCCTCGCCTGCCTCAGAACGGCAGGATGTTGGCGTCCGGCTCACCTTCCGGAATGTCCATCAGATCCACATAGCGCTGCAGGTGGTAGTCCTTGTCTCCCAGCAAGGGGTCCATGGCCGTCAGGCGGATGAAATAGTGGCCAATGCGCAGGTCTTCCGTCTGGCCCATCCCGCCATGCAGTTGCACAGCGCTCTGGCCCACAAAGCGGCCTGCCTTGCCCAGCTTGTATTTCAAGGCATGCATGTCCTGCGCAGCACTCGCCTGACCGGCCAGCGCTTCGGTGGTGGCGCGATAGAGCAGCGAACGGGTGAGTTCGGTCTCCACGAACATATCCACGATGCGGTGCTTGACGGTCTGCAAATGGCTCAGGGGATGGCCGAACTGCACGCGCTGGCTGGTGTATTCGGCGGTGTCCTTGTGCAGCATTTCCATCATGCCCACCGCCTCGGCGCCCAGGGCCAGGATGGCGCGGTGAATGACCGCTTCCAGCACCTCGAAGCCGCGGTCGACTGCGCCCAGCACCTGGCTCTGGCCCACCAGGACGTTCTCGAAACGCACTTCGGAGGCACGCAGGCAGTCCACCGTGGGGTAGTCGGTGCGGGTGATGCCTTCGGCCTTGGCATCCACCAGGAACAGCGTAAGGCCATTCGGGTCGGCGCGGTTGCCGGAGGTGCGCGCCACGACGATCAGTTGTGTGGCGCTCTCCGCGTTGAGCACCAGGGACTTGGTCCCGTTCAGGATCCAACCGCTGTCGTGCTTGGTGGCGGTGGTGGCGACGTCGGTCGGGTTGTTGCGCGCCTGCTCCTCGGCATGGGCCAGGGCAAGCAGGACCTTGCCCTCCACCACACCAGGCAGGATGTCGCGCTTCTGGGTCTCTGTCCCACCGAGCAGGACGGCGTTGGCGCCCAGCACCACGGTGGGGAAATAGGGCTCCAGGATCAGGCCCTTGCCCAGCTCTTCCATGACCACCATGGTGTCGATGAGGTTGCCGCCGATGCCGCCGTATTCCTCGGGGATGGCGACGCCCAGCCAGCCCAAGTCGGCAAAGGTCGTCCAGTTGGCCACGTCATAACCCGGCGCCTTGCGGGATTTCTTGCGGCGTTCGGAGATGCCCACACCCGTGCTGCCATAGTCTTCCCGCAGGAACTTCTCAATGCTGTCACGCAGCAGTTGCTGCTCTTCCGTGAAACGAAAATCCATGATTGCAATTCCTTCCAGATTCTTGGGGGCTGGCTTCAGGTGCCGGCGTCAACCAGGCCCAACACACGCTTGGCGATGACGTCCTTCTGCACTTCGCTGCAGCCACCATAGACGGTGGCGGCGCGCCCGTTCAGATACAACATCATGCCCATCTTGGAGAACTTGGGCCCGGCTTCCTTGAAGCCCTGGTTGAGCCCAAAGATGCCGGCCGCCTCGATGGTGAGCTCCTGCATGCGCTGCTGCATCTCGGTGCCCTTGAGCTTGAGGATGGACGAGGCCGTGCCGGGCTCGCCGGTGTGCTGGGCGTCGGCCAGGCTGCGCAGCTCGGCGAACTCCAG
>JBATEM010000403.1:0-3167 GCA_049664005.1 Candidatus Macondimonas sp. | reverse complement strand
GGTGCATCGGGCGCCCGGACGTTGGTGCAGAAGAACACATGATGGCGATAAAAACCCAAGGATCTGTTCCTCAATCGGCAATCCGGCGTCATTCTACCGCGCCCCGATTCTCCCGTGGCGGGCACAGAAGCTGACCCAGATCCAGTTTGCACGGGGATTCCGCTTGCCTCGGTTTCGGCGGGCCGCTAGATTGGCTCCATGAGCAACCGAAATTACCGCTGGACCGACCGCCTCTTGATGGATTTGCAGCAGGCCTTGCGCACGCTGCATGCCGACCCGCATGAGGCCATCGGCCCCCACCCGGATGACGAGATTGCGGAGAGTCTGCTGAGTGCCGATGAGCGCCGAGAATCGGCGCGCCTGATGCGGGTCAATCATGCCGGCGAAATCAGCGCCCAGGCGCTGTATCAAGGCCAAAGCCTGTTCAGCCGGGACCCTGCCGTGCGCGACACCCTGCGCCAGGCGGCCCGCGAGGAACATGCCCATCTGATCTGGTGCCAGCGCCGGCTGGAGGAACTCGAGGACCGGCCCAGCCGCCTGGCGCCGCTGTGGTATCTGGGTTCCTTCGGGATTGGGACACTGGCGGGATTGGTCGGCGATCGCTGGAGTCTGGGCTTCGTGGTCGAAACGGAAAACCAGGTGATCGACCACATCCAGAATCATCTGGATCGCTTGCCGGCGGCGGACGCCAAGAGCCGAGCCATTCTGAATCAGATGGAACGGGACGAAGTCCACCATGGCGATACGGCGCGCCGGGCCGGGGCACGAAATCTGCCCAGCCCCGTTCGGCGGCTCATGCACGCGGTTTCCCGCATCATGACCCGGGGCGCCTATTTTTTCTGAGCGACGCGTCCACGCTTGTTCTGCAACGCGGGCTCCCCACCCCATTCGTTGACCTTGCGCATGTTGCGGCCATAGAAGATCTCCAGCATTTCATGGCGCAACTGCTTGCGAACCGCCTGGCGCTCCTTGGGATCCAGCTCCGCTTCCGATTCCCCGAACAGGTAATCATCCAGCCGGAAATCCCGCAGGATCATCTTGGTATGGAAGATGTTTTCCTGATAGACGTTGACATCCATCATCTGGTAGCGCGACAGGGTGTCGCGACTCAGGTAGTTCTGGACTGAATTGATGGGGTGATCGATGAAGTGCTTGCGGCCACTGATGTCACGGGTGAAGCCGCGCACGCGGTAGTCAATGGTGACGATGTCCGACTCAAAGCTGTGCAGCAAATAATTCAAGGCCTTGAGTGGCGAGATCACGCCACAGGTCGAGACATCGATGTCTGCCCGGAACGTGCTGATGTTCTTGTGCGGATGACTTTCGGGATAGGTGTGGACCGTGATGTGGCTCTTGTCCAGGTGGCCCAGCACAGTCTCCGGCAACGGCCCGGGGGATTCGCTGTTGTCGGACTCCTCCGGATCGACGGGACCTTCGGAGATGAGCATGGTCACGCTCGCGCCCTGGGGATCGTAATCCTGGCGCGCGATATTGAGCACATTGGCGCCGATGATGTTCGCCACATCGGTGAGGATGCTGGTGAGACGCTCGGCGTTGTAGGCCTCGTCGATGTACTGGATGTAGCGCCCGGTTTGCTCATCGGTGCGCGCATAACAGACATCGTAGATATTGAAACTCAACGACTTGGTCAGGTTGTTGAAGCCGTGCAGCTTGATCTTGTTGGACGATAGCAGCAATGCCCGATCCTCCCGATCCTAAAGGGACCCATTGACCCTTCCCGCTCACCCCCAGCCCGAACGGGCGTACAAGTCATTGAGATCCAGCGGGAAGAAAAAACCCTGAAGCGACCGGCGGACCGAACACATCAGGGGGCGCAGATTATACGGCAACCCTAGCCTGTTGTCTCGCCTGACAAGTTATGGGGCCCCTGTCTCCCGAATTTCGAAATCGTGGGTGATTTCGGCGGTCTTGCCCAGCATGATCGAGGCCGAGCAATATTTTTCCGCCGACAGCTCGACCGCCCGGCGCACCTGCGGCTCGCCCAGATCATGCCCGGTCACGATGAAAGAAATATGAATGCGGGTGAATACCTTGGGATCCGTCTCGGCCCGTTCGGCGCTGAGTTCGGCAACGCAATCCGTGATGCGCTGGCGGCTCTTGCGCAGGATCTGCACCACATCGAAGCTGGCGCAGCCCCCCATGCCCAGCAGCAGCATCTCCATGGGCCGCACGCCGAGGTTGCGCCCACCAGTCTCCGGCGGCCCGTCCATCACCACCGCATGACCGCTGCCCGACTCACCCAGGAAGGTCAGCTCTTCCACCCATTTGATCCGCGCCTTCATGTCATCCTCCTCAAGCCCTTGTTGTACCGAATAATTCGCGCAAGCGTGCGCCCGGATCGGGAGCGCGCATGAACGCCTCGCCCACCAGAAACGCGCCGATGTCGTGTGCGCGCATGGCCGCCACATCCGCCGCGGTATGGATGCCGCTCTCGGTCACCACCAGCCGGCCAGCGGGAATCAGTTCCAGCAGGTCCCAGGTGGTTTCGAGGCGGGTTTCGAATGTGCGCAGATTGCGGTTGTTGATCCCGATCAGCACCGAATCCGGCAACCGCAACGCGCGCGTGAGCTCCAAGGCATCATGAACCTCCACCAACACCGCCAAGCCAAGAGCGCGCGCAAGCGCCTCCAGTTCAGCCAGCAGTTCATCCGCCAATGCGGCCACGATGAGCAACACGCAGTCGGCCCCCATCTGGCGGGATTCCCAGATCTGGTAAGGGTCGATCATGAAATCCTTGCGCAGAACCGGCAGGTCACAGGCTGCCCGAGCCGCCAGGAGGAAGGCAGTGGCGCCCTGAAAAAAATCCCGATCGGTGAGTACCGACAGGCAGGCTGCTCCACCGGCGGCATAAGAGCGAGCGATGGCAGCCGGATCGAAATCCGCCCGCAACAGCCCCTTACTCGGGGAGGCGCGCTTGATCTCGGCAATCACCGCCGACTCCCCTTGCGCCATCCGATCCCGCAGGGCGCCGGCAAAATCCCGCAAGGGTGCCGCCTCCCGGATGCGCTGTTGCAAGGCCGGCAAGGGCAGGCGGGCGCTGCGCTCGGCCACCTCCTCCCGCTTGCGCGCCAGAATGCGCGTCAACACATCATCGGCTGGGGTCATGGTCGTCATTCAGCAAGTTCTCTTGATCGCTGCGCCAAGCG
>JBATEM010000402.1:0-1572 GCA_049664005.1 Candidatus Macondimonas sp. | reverse complement strand
GGCGTCGGGATGACCTTCCCGGGGTCCATCCTGCCGTTTGTGGCAGGCGGTAACTGACCTTGGGGGTCGCCGATCCGGCGGCATGAATACCGCGCTCCGGGGATCCCGCTTGCGCATATGGAGTTGTCAACATGGATGATCAACGCACAATGAAGGACGTTTTGCAGGTTTCGCAGCCCGGCGCTGGCCCGTACCAGCGCAATCGCCGGACCGCTGGCTTTTTCGCAGCCATAGCGCTGGCCATGTTTGGTGTTGGCTTGGTTCCGGCCGCCAATGCGGCGGGCCCCAGGGCGGGTGAGTTTTACCTGCAGGTGGGTGGCGGCTTTTTTGGACCCAAGTTTGAGCTGGGGGATGACGCGGGCGTGGTGCGTGCTGACGGCCCGCAGGAAACCAGCACCATTGCCATTGCCCGGGTCGTCAAGATCCAGATTTCCGGGGCCACGCAGGAAAACCGCGAAGAGAGCGCCGAGAACGTCGACGTGATCGCCTTTGGCGGGACGCTGGGCTACAAGTTCACCGACCACATCGGAACCGAAGTGGAACTGGACATCGTGTTCCCGGAAATCCAGATCAATGATGTGGGTGCGGGTGATGTCATCGGTGGCGATAACAACGCGGGCGAGGTCAATGTGCTGCAACCCGGCATCCTGCCGGTGGCATTCAGTGTGGTGTATACCTTTGCGCCCGAGGCGCTCATCAGCCCTTACATTGGGCTGGGTCCATTGATTGGAAACTTCCGCAACGGCCGGGCATGGACCGATTCGGGTGATCTACTGAAACTACAGGGTTCCACCAACCTGGGCGTGGTGGGCAAACTGGGCGCCCTGCTCACCGTTTCCCAATCGTCCTATGTTTTTCTCGAGGGACGCTATGGTTACATCGATAGCCCCGAAGTGCGGGATCGCCAGGGCGACAAGGTTGATGTCGAGAGTTTCGACATGCTCAGCCTGAAGGGTGGCCTGGGCTTCAATTTCTAAGATTGCTGACGTCTTGAATTAACCCGGCTCTTCCGTAGAGTCGGGTTTTTTTATGCGTGGTTCTGGGTTTGCAAGTGGGGCTGGCTGCATTCTGGAAGCGAGAAAACACAGCCAGATAGAATGACCTATTTTGGGTCGCTTGATCGCCAATATAGCGATTCCAATGCCAAAAAGTGCACGCTTGTGGTTCAACGCGAACCATAACGGTGCCAATCCTTCGCATTTAACATAAATAACCGTGCAGAACAGGCCGATATTTTGACGCAAGTTATTGAGCTATCTATTTTCCTGAATCGGAAAGCCCGGAAATGTGCCGTCATGATGCAGCCCGACAAGAGAATGATCACTTGATGTGCATCATGGCGACTATTCCCCTATGTGACAAGCAAACCAAGGTACAGGCGACTGATTGAAAGACGATTTTTATTTTGGCGCAAATATTGCTTAAAGGCTTGGACGACAGGCTCTGGAGGCAAAACGGCATGGGCAAGCGCAAACTGGTGGTGGTGGGCAATGGCATGGCCGGGGTGCGGACGGTCGAGGAACTGCTCAAGCTGGCTCCTGAACTGTACGACATCACCATCTTCGGCGCGGA
>JBATEM010000401.1:0-1784 GCA_049664005.1 Candidatus Macondimonas sp. | reverse complement strand
CCCAGACCGGCGGTATCGGTTTCTCGGCTGAAATCAAGAACCCTGATTCTGAGCGGGACATGGGTCAGTTGCTCAGCGGTGTGGAACCCGAGGATCTGGTGAAGTACGGATTGATTCCCGAGTTCGTGGGTCGTTTGCCGGTGGTGGCCACACTTGAGGAGCTGGACGAAGAGGCCTTGATGCGGATTTTGATTGAGCCCAAGAATGCCTTGTCCCGCCAATATCGTCGGCTGTTCGAGATGGAGGGCTGTGAACTCGAGTTTACTGACGAAGCCCTGCGCGCGGCCGCTCGCAAAGCCATGGATCGCCGCACCGGTGCTCGGGGATTGCGCACTATCCTGGAAACGGCCTTGCTGGATGTCATGTATGAACTTCCCTCCATGAGCAACGTCCGCAAAGTGGTTGTTGATGTCGGTTCAATAAAAGGAGAATCAACGCCTTATATTCTTTACCGCAATGACGTCCCCGATCTGCCTTCCCAGGCTGCTGCGGTGGAGTGAGTTCCCGGGAGGGAGGCCTCTTGAAATAAGTTTGTGCCTCCCCCATTTATGCTTCTCAAGATCCCCGTTTGAGGGATTGTCGCTGCCTTTTCGTTCGACCCATAGTCGAACATGGCCCCCGCTCGAGGTGAATACTCATGAAGCCAGAGGATTCCACGCCGCTAGTGGCAGAAGGTCCCCAATTTGCAGCCCCCTTATTGCCCCTGCGCGATGTGGTGGTTTACCCCCATATGGTGATCCCATTATTTGTGGGTCGCGAGAAATCCATCCGAGCCCTTGAGGCGGCCATGGAAGGTGATCGCAAGGTGCTGCTGGTGGCCCAGACCAGCGCCGAAAAGGATGACCCCGCGCGCGAAGATCTTCATGGCCTGGGCACCGAAGCCACGATTTTGCAGTTGTTGAAACTCCCCGACGGCACCGTGAAAGTGCTGGTCGAAGGCTTGCGCCGGGCCAGTCTGGAGCAGCTTGAAGAGGGAGAAGGGTATCTCATCGGCCAATATCGGGCCGTATCCAACATTGGCTATGAAAAAAACCGGGAACTGGAAGTGCTGGTTCGCTCGGTGCTCAATCTGTGCGACCAGTTCGTCAAACTGAACAAGAAGATTCCCCCCGAGGTGCTGACGACGCTTGCCGCGATTGAGGATTCCGGTCGTCTCGCCGACACCATCGTTGCCCACATGTCGCTCAAGGTCGAGCAGAAACAGGAAGTGCTCGAATTGCAGGATGTGACCCGGCGTCTGGAACGAGTGATGGCGTTGATCGAGACAGAGATTGATCTGCTCCAGATCGAGAAGCGCATCCGTGGCCGCGTCAAGGCGCAGATGGAAAAAAGCCAGCGTGAGTACTATCTCAACGAACAGATGAAGGCCATCCAGCGCGAAATCGGCGAGCTGGAGGATGCATCTGGCAATGAGATGGACGAGTTGGCGCGCCGCATCGAGCAGGCAGGCATGTCTGCTGATGCGCGTCAAAAAGCAGAAGCCGAACTCACTAAATTGCGCATGATGTCGCCGATGTCGGCTGAGGCCGGCGTGGTTCGCAATTATCTGGATGCCCTGATTTCCGCTCCCTGGAGCCAAAAGACTCGCGTGCGTGCGGACTTG
Organism: Candidatus Macondimonas sp.; assembly: GCA_049664005.1. Taxonomy (GTDB): domain Bacteria; phylum Pseudomonadota; class Gammaproteobacteria; order UBA5335; family UBA5335; genus Macondimonas. The sequence goes on along the minus strand of JBATEM010000401.1, from coordinate 181 downwards.
GTCAGGGCGCAGCGGGTTCTCGATGAAGATCACTACAGCCTCGACAAGGTGAAGGAGCGAATTCTGGAGTATCTGGCTGTCCAGAAACGGGTTCGCAAACTCAAAGGTCCAATCCTTTGTCTGGTGGGCCCGCCGGGGGTGGGCAAGACCTCGCTGGGTCGAAGCATTGCGCGTGCCACCA
>JBATEM010000400.1:0-5919 GCA_049664005.1 Candidatus Macondimonas sp. | reverse complement strand
GTCCAGGGCAGATCCAAGGCCGTCGCGCCCTGCTTATCCAGCAACATGAGTTGGCGCCGGCCATGACGTGTGGCCACCCAGACGATCCGGTGATCGTCCAGCACGGCAAGCTGGCGCATATTGGCCTGCCAGCGCGGAAAACCACAGTCCACCGGCTGCGACCAGAGATTGTGCAAACTGCCCTCATGCCAGCGCAGTGGATTCCACCAGCCATCCACCTCGCCCAGCAACACGATGCCCCCAAAGGCATCAAATTCGGCCTGACAGACGGCCTGCCCGGGACCGCCGACCAGATGCTCGATCGCTTGGGGACGGCCTTCGATCAGGGCCGTACGGTACAGAGCCGCCGCATCCCAGGGCATGTGCGGGGCATCCCAGGCAAGATAGAGCAGCCAGCGGCCGTCCGGACTGACACGCGGATTGGTGTAAAAATCCGCGCCGCTGGCCAGTTCCTGCAATCCATGCGGGCCCAGTGCCACCACGCTGATCCGCCCCCCCGCTTCCTCGCGCACTGCCAGCAACCGGCCATGGGCTGCGTCCCATTGCAGATCACCGAAGCGGTCCCCCGTCGCCGCCCAGACCTGGATCGGCTGCTGCTCAGCGGCCATCAGGTCGATCCGGTACAGATCCTGCCCCGGGTCATTGACGAACCACAGTCCGCCGCCGCCCACCGTAAACGCGCCGCCGCCATATTCGAGCAACCGGCTGCGCGCGCTGAACGGAGTCGGCAGGCATTCCACAGGCGAGCGTCCTGGTTCAGCGCTGAGCAGACTGACTCGCCCGCCTTCGGCAGGGCGAGTCTCGCTCCAATACGCACGCGCGTCCACGAGCTGGACTTGATCCGGCGTGCGTCCCGCCTGGGCGACTTCTGCGGGTGTCCAGGGCCGCAGGCCATGCGGGTTCGGGTGGTTCATGACATCGTTTCCATGGCGTGCCCATCGGCCGCCAGCGTCCAGTCGGATTCCCCGCTTACCCAGCCTGCGGCGTCGAAGCGCCGCTCCACCAGCCGCATTTGCCCGTCGGCATCGCCCAACACCACGGTGGAGCAGCGCGTGCCGTAATGCGGATTCCGGATGAAGGCGGGGGACAACAGACGCTCCCCTTCCAGGCCGACTCCGGTGTCAGGCAGTTCGGCATCGGCCGCGGGCTCATCATCGGCGAGCAGATCAAACAGGGCATCGAGCGGCAGCTGGGGCCGGGCCAACAGGGCATCCAGTCGCGCCTTGCCGCGCCGTATCTTGGGCCAGTCATCGTCCAGCGCGCCGTTGCTGATCCCGTAGCGCCCGGGGGGCAGTGGACGCAAATGGGGTTCAGGGCGGTTGGTGAGCAGCCACAATCCGCGCGCATCGGCCGCCAGCAGATTGAACCCGGCATAGGCGTGCGCACGGCTGCGCATCGTGGGCAGCAGATCATGAGCCTCTTGGGTCGAGCGGACAAAATCGCTGACCAGGTTTCCTCGCGAGGGGGCGGTAGCCATGTGGCGCCCCGGCTCGCGCACGTTGGTCAGGGCGCAAAACCGGCTACCCGTGGCAACGGCCAGCCAGCCGCCACCGCCTTGCAGATCGCGGCCGCCCACCACGTCCGGCGCGTCCTCCCAAGGCGCGGCAGGTAGAGCGGGGCGCTGGTGAAATTCATCGCGATTGGCGGCGACCACCAGCCGGTAATGGGCCTGGGGACGCCAGGCAACAAACAACAGACACATGCGTTTTTGGCTTGTCTCAGGGTGATGCTTCAAAGCGAGAGTGTATCGCGGGGCAAGGGCAGATGGCGGTCTGGGTCGTATGCGTTATGATTAAATGCTTTGTGGCTATCTTCAGCAGACCGGCAAGGCGTCCCATGGCTTCGACCGAATCTTCTCCCGTGTCCCCCCAGCACATCGTCATCGTCGGCGCGGGCTTCGGCGGCCTGTATGCTGCAAAAGCACTGTCACAGGACCCGGCCTTCAAGGTCACCGTGATCGACAAGCGCAACTATCACCTGTTCCAGCCGCTGCTCTATCAGGTCGCCACCGGCAAGCTGGCACCCAGCGACATCGCCACGCCCATCCGCCATGTGCTGCGCCGCCGCCCCAATGTGCGCGTGGTGCAGGGCGCCGCTGTGGATCTGGATCCGGTGGCGCGCAAGGTCATCCTCAACGGCGGCGCGGAAATCGGCTATGACATCCTGCTTGCTGCCACGGGTGTCAAGCACAGCTATTTCGGCAACGATGCGTGGCGCGAGGATGCACCGGGGCTGAAGACGGTGGAGCACGCACTGGAGATGCGTCAGCGCATCTTCAGCGCCTTCGAGGCGGCGGAACTCAGCCAGGACCCCGCCGAGCAGGTGCGGCTGATGACCTTCGTGGTGGTGGGCGGCGGCCCCACCGGGGTGGAATTGGCGGGCGCCATTGGCGAGCTGGCCCAACACACGCTGAAGGACGAATTTCACCACATCGACACCCGCCACACCCGCATCGTGTTGGCCGAAGGCGCCCCACAGGTGTTGTCCAGTTATCCTGCCGATCTGGCCGCCGCTGCGGAACGCTCGCTGAAAAAGCTGGGTGTGGAAGTGCTCACCCACACGCTGGTGACCCACATCGACGCGGAGGGGGCGCGATTGAAAATGCCCGACGGCACCGAACAGGTGGTCGAGGCGAGCACGGTGTTGTGGGCGGCCGGGGTGCGCGCCTCGCGCTTCGGTCAGGCGCTGGCCAATCGGGTGCAATGCACCCTGGATCGGGCCGGCAAGGTGGAGGTGAACGCCGACCTGTCGCTGCCGGCGCATCCGGAAATTTTCGTGATCGGGGATCTGGCCCATTACGCGCCCGATGGCGCGGCGGCGCTGCCCGGTGTGGCGCCGGTGGCGATGCAGCAGGGGGCGTATGTGGCCAAGCTGCTCAAGGCGCGGCAGTGCGGCCGTTCATTGGCGCCATTCCGCTATCGCAACCAGGGCAGCATGGCGGTGATCGGCCGCCACGCGGCGGTGGGAGACCTGCGCTTCATGCATGTCACCGGGATCATAGCCTGGTATTTGTGGGTGCTGGTGCACATGATGGGGCTGATCGAATTCGGCAATCGGGTGGTGGTGATGACGCGCTGGGCCTGGAACTACCTCACCCGCAACAGCGGCTCGCGCCTCATCACCAGCGTCCCCGAGGCGCGCACCGGGCACGCCGGTCGCGCCCATCGTTCGCGCGACTGAAGCGCCGGATTCACAGGTCTTCCGGCAAGTCCAGTTCCTTGATCTTGCGGGTGAGTGTATTGCGTCCCCAGCCCAGAAGGCGCGCTGCTTCCTGGCGGCGGCCACCGGTGTGGCCCAGAGCCGCCCGGATCATGACGCGCTCGAAACTGGGGGTGGCATGGCCGAGCAGGTCCTGTTCGCCCCCCGCCAACTTTTGCTCGGCCCAGCGTTTGAGCCCGTCTTCCCAACCCTGCACGGGTTCGCTTCCGCTGATGTCCTGGCGCGCCAGTTCGGGCGGCAGATCCTCCATGTGGACATCCCGCCCGGACGCCATCACCGTGAGCCAACGGCAGGTGTTTTCAATCTGGCGCACGTTGCCCGGCCAATCGAGCCGGCACAGGTAAGCTTCCACATTGGGCCGCAGGATCTTGATCTCCATGCCCAGTTCCTTGGCGGCCCGGTTGAGGAAAAACCGCAACAGCAGCGGAATGTCCTCGCGTCGCTCGCGCAGCGGCGGCACATGCACCCGGATCACATTCAGGCGATGGAACAGATCCTCGCGGAACTGGCCCGTCTTGACCAGCGCTTCCAGGTTCTGGTGGGTGGCGGCGATGATGCGCACGTCCACATGCAGCGGCATGTGGCCGCCCACGCGGTAGAACTGGCCATCGGCCAGCACCCGCAGCAGCCGCGTTTGCAACTCCGCCGGCATGTCGCCGATTTCATCCAGGAACAAGGTGCCCCCGTCGGCCTGCTCGAAGCGGCCACGGCGCAGCGCCTGGGCGCCGGTAAAGGCGCCCCGTTCATGGCCGAACAGCTCGGATTCCAGCAGCTCGCGGGGAATGGCGGCGGTGTTCAGGGCAATGAAGGGCTTGCCCGCGCGGGGGCTGTGGCGATGCAGGGCGCGCGCCACCAGCTCCTTGCCGGTGCCGGATTCCCCATTGATCAGTACCGTAATATGCGAGCGCGACAGGCGGCCGATGGCGCGGAAGACCTCCTGCATGGCCGGGGCCTCGCCGATGATGGTGGGAATGTTCGGTAATTCAGGCGGCGCGATGTCCTGACCGGTCTGCTGCATGCGGTGCTTGTGAGCACGACGCACCAATTCCACCGCCTCGTAGACATCAAAAGGCTTGGGCAGATATTCAAACGCCCCGCCCTGGTAGGAAGCCACCGCGCTGTCCAGGTCGGAATGGGCGGTCATGACAATCACGGGAAGAGCCGGATCTTCCGCATGCAATTGCTGCAGCAAGGCAAGGCCGTCCATGCCCGGCATGCGGACGTCGGTGACGATGACATCCGGTCGCCGGAGTTGCATCTCGCGCAGGACGCCGTCGGCGGAATCGAAGCATTGGGTCGACATGCCATCGTTGCGCAAGGCTTTTTCCAATACCCAGCGCATGGATCGATCATCGTCCACGATCCAGACGTTCACGACCTCAGTGCTCATGGTTCAATCTGCCTCAAGGGAAGAAAAATGGAAAACCGGGTTTCTCCGGACCGGCTCTGGCATTCGATCATGCCGCCGTGGCGCCCGATCAGGTCCTGGGCAATGGAAAGCCCCAGTCCCGTGCCTTCGGCCCGGCCCGTCACCATGGGATAGAAAATCTGCTCCACAAATTCGGGGGGGATTCCCGGGCCGTTGTCGACCACATCGACCCGGATCACCAGTCGGTGGCGATGATGGCCGATGGTGAACTGGCGCTGGGCGCGGGTGAACAACACCACTTCCGCCGGCTGGCCGCGCCGGGATTGCGACAACAGGGCCTCGATGGCATTGCGGACAATGTTGAGCACAGCCTGGATCAATTGGTCCGGATCGGCGATCAAGAGCGGCAGGCTGGGGTCATAATCGCTGCGTACCGTGATACCGGGATGGCCTTCTGCGGCCACCAGGGTGCGCACCCGCTCCATCACCTGGTGAATGTTCACTTCCCGCATCTGGGCCGGCAGATTGGGGCCCAGCAGGGTATCCACCAGCTGCTGCAGGCGATCCGCCTCCGCCATGATGACCCGGGTGTAATCCTGCAATTCCGGATCGTGCAGCTCCGCATCCAGCAATTGCGCCGCGCCCCGCAGTCCCCCCAGGGGGTTCTTGATCTCGTGGGCCAGTCCACGGACCACGGCCCGGCTGGCTTGCTGCTGGGTGAGAAGATTCTCGTCGCGCGAGATGCGCATGTGACGATCCTGCTGATGCAGCTCCAGCAACAGGGCACGGGCACCGTTTCCCAGTCGCATCGGCGTGACCATACAATCCACCACAACTGGCGTATCAGCTGCGGAGCCCAACTGCAGGTTGAGTTCCCGCTCGGTATAGGGCGCCTCGCTGCCGAGGGCTTCCAGCAAGCGCTCAGCCAAGCTTTCGCCTTGGGCAACCAGTCCGGGCAAGGGGGTTCCCACCAGTCGGCGCGCACTGGCGCCAAACAGCATTTCGGTCGCGCTATTGAGATAGCGCATCCGCAGTCCCCCATCCAGCACCAGTACGGCCGTCGCAAGCTGGTCCAGAAGCGTGGCCGCTCCGAGCCCGGCCGTCGTAAGCGATTGATCTTGGCGTATGCGATTACTCATGGCAGCATCCTGTCAAGCAAGACATGTGCCACAAAGCGGCATTTCTTGAAAACCATCGCACCATCCTGACGCGGCAATAGATCAAACTGGTTTACGGGCTTGTCCATTGTGATCTTGCCTGCACTGTTTTATAACGTTACGTGGGGCTGCCAAGGTGGCTTTATCCAGGAATACAGGCAATGACCGGGAGTG
>JBATEM010000399.1:0-4501 GCA_049664005.1 Candidatus Macondimonas sp. | reverse complement strand
GATCCGGGCGATGGTGGTCTGTCCCTGCAGCATGGCGACGCTGGCGGCGCTGGCCAGCGGGGCGAGCCGCAGCCTGATCGAGCGCGCCGCGGATGTGACCATCAAGGAACAGCGCCGGTTGATTCTGGTACCGCGGGAGACGCCCTTCTCGGCCATCCATCTGGAAAACATGCTGAAGCTGGCGCGCCTGGGCGCGCTGATCGTGCCGGCCAATCCGGGTTTCTATCACCGCCCGGCCTGCGTGGCCGATCTGGTGGATTTCGTGGTGGCGCGCATCCTGGATTTGCTTGATGTGCCCCATACCCTGCTGCCGCGCTGGGGCGAGCCGCCGGCGGAGTAAATCCGCTGTCGGTTTTCAGTTGCGCCTAAAAATGGCGCTGGCGACGCTGAACCCCTCCGATGCGCTGCCATCGAAACGCCCTGCCCGGTTCGGGGTGTTGCGCTTCATTCCTGAAACTGCGGATCGCTCGGCGGATTGCGCGTCGATGCCGCGCCATTCGAAATCCCGCGGCGTCCTTGTCGTCAGTGCGCTCCGCCGTGATCGTCGTCCGTGGCGGCGGCCATGCGCGCCTCAAGACGCCGCAGAAAGACTTCCATTTCCCGCGCCGTCTGGATCTGGCCGCCGTCCCGGGCTCGGGCAATGCCGTCACGATAGGCGGCCAGGGCGCCGGGCGCATCCCCCAGCGCGTCCAGGGCCTTGCCCAGGAGTTTGTAGGCGACGACCTGCTCGGGGCTGTGGCGCAGGCAGGCGTTGGCATGCTCGCGCACAGCGGACCACTCGCCTTCGCGCAGGCAGATCTGGGCCAGCGACAGCCGCAGCATCGCATCGTCCTGGCCGATGGCCAGACGTTGTTCCAAGGTCTCGCGCAAACCCATGATCACCCCCGCCCATCATTCATCTGATTCAGAACCATCCACCGCAACCCGCGATTATCCCAGCCAGAGGATGCGCATCAAAACGCCTTTCCGCCACCGTTTTGCATAGACTTGGGCGGGACGCCGCCAATGGGTATCGGGCATGATCCCAAAGAGTTCAGCGATGCCTCTCGTCCGGACTGTTCCATGGGGCACTTGATCTTGTCCAAGCCCGCTTCACACCCAAGGAACCGGCGCGAGCTATCAGCGGATGTAGGCCTCGGTGGCGTAGCGGCGCATCATGCGGTGGCTGTTGAAGTAGGCGGCGTTCTTGCTGATCGCGCCCTTCATCACCCGGATCCAGCCCCCGCTTTCGGTGCTGTCGTGGTAAAGCGGCAACACCACCTGTTCGAGCTTGTCGTAGAGCGCCTGCGCGTCACCCTCGTTTGTTTCTGTGTGATCGCCGATAGCCCAGCCAGTCACTCCTTCGATGCAACCCTCGATCCACCACCCGTCCAGGACCGACAGGCTGGGCACGCCGTTGAACGCCGCCTTCATGCCGCTGGTGCCCGAGGCTTCGAGCGGGCGCAGCGGCGTGTTGATCCAGACATCGGCGCCGGTCACCAAAGCGAGGGCGGTATCAAGATCGTAATCCGGGAGATAGACGATCGGTACACTGTCGACGAGGACGCGGGCGTGACTGTGTAGCTGCTCGATCAGCCGCTTGCCCCCTTCGTCTTTGGGATGGGCTTTGCCGGCCAGCACGATCTGGAACGGGTGCTGCCGGGCGATGACTCGGAGGCGATCCAAGTCGGCAAACAACAGATCGGGCCGCTTGTAGGCGGTCATGCGCCGGGCGAAGCCGAGGATCGGGACCCGCGCATCCAGAACCACCCCCATCCGCTGGTGCACCCGCTCGATGAGCGCCTGCTTGGCCTGCTGACGCGCTTCGCGGACGGCGTCGTCGGGAATGCAGCAATCGGCGCGCACCAGCAGCTCCGGCTGGTGACACCAGCCGGGCAGATAATGGTCATACAGCGTGCGGAAGGGCTTGGCGGTCCAGGTGAAGGGGTGCACACCATTGGTAATGGCGTGCACCCGGTAGCCAGGGAACATCTGTCGGGAGACTTCGGCGTGGCGCTTGGCGACTCCGTTGACATATTCGCTCAGGTTGAGGGCCAGGCGGGTCATGTTGAGTTCCCGCTCCCCCGCCAGCCGTTTGATGACATCGATCTCAATCGGTTCACCCAGCACCCGTGCCACCAGGTCGTAGGAGAAGCGGTCGTGACCGGCTTCCACCGGCGTGTGGGTCGTGAAATTGCACTGTTCGCGAACGCGCGGGAGATCGTAGGGCGATTCGCCCGGCTGCAGATCCTCGGGCGGGTATCTGTGGCGGTGCAGCAACTCCACCCCCAGCAGGGCCGAATGCCCCTCGTTCAGATGGTATTGCCGGATCCGAAAGCCCAGCGCCTGCAGCAGGCGCACGCCACCGATGCCAAGCACGATTTCCCGCTTGAGGCGATAGACCCCGTCGCCGCCATAGAGAAAATGGGTGATCGCGCGATCCTCGGGTCGGTTCTCGTCCAGATCGGCATCGAGCAGCAAGACCGGCTGGCGTCCCCCCATATGACCTTCGAGTACATAGAGCCAGGCGCCGATCCAGACGAGGCGCCCTTCGATCGTGACGGCGATCTTGGCATCCACGGGCTGGGCAAAGGCGGCCGGATTCCAGGGCGCGGGGTGCGCTATCTGACGGCCCTGGGGGTCGATTTCCTGACGGAAATACCCGGCCCGGCTCACCAGGCTCACCGCCACCAGAGGCAGCGCCAGATCGGCGGCTGCGCACACGGTATCGCCGGCGAGCACGCCCAAGCCTCCGGCGTAGGTGGGGATTTCGTTGCGCAGGGCGATTTCCATGGAAAAGTAAGCGACGCGCGGCTCATGGATGAATTCGTCGAGCATGGTCATTCTCCTCTGGCGGTCCGGTTTCCACGCTTGATCACCGCGGCCACGAGCGCGCCATGCCCGCTGATTCCCGTGGATGCAGTCAGTATCCCGCGGTGGCGCGATCTTCAACGGCAGGGCACATTCCTGCTCCCTCCCGCGGGGCGGCATGGGGCTCATAAGGCCGATGCACCCCAGGCATCAGCTGGGTAACCCCCTCCCCAAACACAGCCTCGATCCAGGTCAGCACCCCCGGCAGGGTGCAGGGCGCCGCCGCACTGAGATCCAGCGTCTCGCTCAACAACTGGTCGATATGGCCCATCTGGATTTGCAGGCGGGCAAGGGCTTGTATGGCATCGTGATGCTTGGCCTCGAGCAGCTCCCGCAACCAGCCCCAGGAGGCCTGGCCAGTTTCCAGCCGCTGCAGCATGGCCGCGATTTCGTGGAGAGAATACCCCAGTGACTGGGCGCGGCGGATGAAATGCAGACGACGCATGTCCGCGCCGGAAAACTCCCGATAATGGTTTTCGGGATTGTGCCGGGGCTTGAGCAGGCCGATGCGGGCATAGTAGCGCACCACGTGGGCTGGAACCTTGGCCTGTCTGGCCAATTCGTTGACTTTCATGACCTTTCTCCTTGCATGGACAACACCGGGATACCCCGGGAGGCGGCAAGGGAGAACGGTCATAGGCGCAGTCGGGCCGTGGCGAGATAGATGGGGCGTTTGGCGAGAATCGGGGGCGGCCCGCGTGGCTGCGGGCCGATGGCATCCCCCCGCGGCAAGGGCAGAAGAGGTGGACCTGACCCGACGAAAATTGGAGCTTCCAGCGTCGCCTGAGGAATGGATTCCTTCATCCCCCCCTTATCCAAAAAGGCATGCGCGGACTCAAGGCAGGGAGGGAACCCCGCCCCGAGCGGTCCATCGGCGGTATGGACCGGCGTATCGCCCTGTCCGGGAAAAACGCCGGGAGCCTGTGATAAAGCGTGATGACAAGGCAGATCGTTAGTCGTGGCCGATGGGCAGCACAACTGCAGCGTGGCAACCAGCCATGCACAAAGCCAGAGCCCCGTGATCCACGGCGCCAGAGTGGTCAACCAGCGTTTGGGTTCACTGATTGCTGTTTGCATCACGCTTCAGGGCTCCCCATAGGGGTTGGCGCATCCATCCTGCAACGGTCCGCTCCGGGAAAACGGGCCTCGGCTTTCGATCATGCAAGGGCCATGGTAGCCATTTTCATCACGGCAATACATCAAGCACTCATCGGACTGCCTGATGCCTTAATGGGCAGGGTTCCAACCTTAATGGGCAGGGTTCCAACCTTAATGGGCAGGGTTCCAATAGTAAACCCGCACCAGGTAGCGCTGGTGCGGGTTTTTTCTCCATGGGCTATGGGCTATAGACTCCGGCTCGCCGATCAGCCCGCGCCTCCCCGCATGCGGCTATGGTCGTGGAACCTCTTCATTTCTTTTTTCTCGGCTTCCATCTGCTGCATCATTTTCTCCATCATCTGCTGCATTTCCGGCATGTGGTCCTTACAACCGCCCATCCTGTCGTGCATGGTCTTCATGCCGGCGTGCATCTGATCCATGTGCTTCTGCATCAACTCCATGCGCTGATTCGGGTCCTTGGTGTCCTGGATTTGCTGCATGGTCTTTTCCATGTCCTGCATGGGATCAGCGCCCATCTTGGCTTGCTCCGCGT
>JBATEM010000398.1:0-4143 GCA_049664005.1 Candidatus Macondimonas sp. | reverse complement strand
CGCGTGCAAGCTCATCCGCTTGCCTCAAAGTCGCATGGGCATGACCACATGGCTGCTGGGAACCGCTGGGCTAGCTGTATCGACAGCGGTTATGACGCAACTGCCATTGGCATCGGAAAATTGCAAGTGCACTGATTCAGTGGACAGCACCGCCAAGGGCTCCAGGATATAGTTGACATTGAAGCCAATCTCCATGGGGTCACCCTGGTAATTCCCCGCCAGAAATTCCTCTGCTTCTTCCTGTTCTGCATTGTGGGCACGGATGGTGACACCTTCCTTGTCTAGGCTGAGACGAACTCCTCGGAATTTCTCATTGGACAAAATGGCCGCCCGTGATAACGCTTGGCGCAACTCAAGGCGATTGACGATGAGTGTGCGGGGAAGGTGGGGGGGAATCACTTTCTCATAATCCGGGAATCGCCCGTCGACCAGCTTGCTGGTAAAGCGAATGCCGTTCATGGATGCACCAATCTGGTTTCCCGAGATCTGGAGCTCAATATCTCCTTCACCGAGCAGCTTTTGCAACTCCAGGATGCCTTTGCGTGGAATGATCAGTTGACGGGTTTCATTGGGTCCACTGTCCAGTACTGTTTCAGCAATCGACAGCCGGTGTCCATCTGTGGCAACCGCCCGTAGCAGGCCCGGTCGTAAATCCAGCAAGAGGCCGTTCAGGTAAAACCTGACATCCTGATGGGCCATGCTGAATTGCGTCAAGTCAAACAAAGACTTCAGGCGCCCTTGATCCAGTGAAAGCCGAATTTCACCCTCCTGGGCACGGCTAACCGGAAAATCCGTGACAGGGAGCGTTGCCAGTGAAAATCGGCTGCGTTTTGCACGTATCGCCAGGCGATCATTGTCCACGCTGCACTGAACCGTTGCTCCTTCAGGCAGGCTCCGGACGATGTCCAGCAACTTTCGACCAGAAACCGTTGCACTGCCGTTTGTTTCAGCGACACATACACCTTGGGCGACCATTTCGATTTCCAGGTCAGTCCCGGTGATCCAGAAGCGATCGCCATCAACCTGAAAGAGCACATTGGCCAGGATCGGCATGGTTTGTCTGCGCTCAACGACCCCTATGGTCGTTTGGAGGGGTTTAAGTAGTTCCTCGCGCTGCAATTCAAATTTCATGTCACATCATCTCAGGAATGGGGGGAGCCAAATATAAATTCTTGGTTTATTGATGGTGATACTAGAGCTTGTGGATGAGTCGATGAATTCAATAATCGACTATATTTTCAATGGTTTGATTGGTTTTAACCGACTTCCCTGCTTGTGGGCGGATTGTGGATGAAATGTGGATAAGTCGGGTTTTTTGATTCCGGGCAAAATCCCCCATCCCTTGTTGACAGCTTATCCACAGCTTTCACCCTGGTTCAGGCCGACAGGATACGCAACAGGTTTTGGTAATCCTCCCTGGTCCGCAGGTCGGTTTCACGCAATTCGGCGGTCTTTCGACAAGCGTGAAGGACAGTGGTGTGATCCCGACCGCCAAAGCTCTTGCCGATTTCCGGCAGGCTGTGCGAAGTCAGCTCCTTGGCCAGCGTCATGGCGATCTGTCGGGGCCGCGCAATGGTGCGGGTACGACGGATGGACGTCAGGTCGCTGACCCTAAGTTTGTAGTATTCAGCGACCGTGCGCTGGATGTTTTCGATCGTGACCAATTTTTCCTGTAGAAGCAAAAGGTCTTTGAGCGCTTCGCGGGCAGCCTCGAGCGTGATCTGTAAGCCTTTGAATTGACTATGGGCAATCACGCGCCGCAGCGCGCCTTCCAGTTCCCGGACATTGGATCGCACCTGTTTGGCGATAAAAAAAGCGACGGCATCCGGCAGTTCCGCACCCATCTGTTCTGCCTTTTTCATCAGGATGGCGGTCCGGGTTTCAAGTTCCGGGGGTTCCACAGCCACGGTGAGTCCCCAACCAAAGCGGGAACGCAGCCGTTCTTCCAGGCCTTGGACCTCCTTGGGATAGCGATCACAGGTCAGGATGATCTGGCGCTGTCCTTCGAGCAGGGCGTTGAAGGTATGGAAAAACTCCTCTTGGGATTGTTCCTTGCCTTCAAAAAACTGAATGTCGTCAATCAGCAAGGTGTCGAGAGATCGGTAGAAGTTCTTGAATTCATTAATCTTATGATTTTTTAAGGCATGCACCATGTTGGTCACGAAACGTTCGGAATGCAGGTAGACCACCTTGGCGCCGTGATGCCGCTGCATCAATTCATTGCCAACGGCATGCATGAGATGGGTCTTGCCCAGACCCACTGCCCCGTAGAGAAACAGCGGATTGTAGGATTCTCCCGGATTTTCAGCGACCTGCCGGGCTGCGGCAAATGCCAGTTGGTTGGACTTGCCTTCCACGAAGGTGTCGAAGGTGAAGGCGGGATTGATGCGGTTGCCCATCACGGGTTCATTGCGCACGGACATGAACGATCGTATCGGTTCCGACTGGGTCATCGGGGCCATGGGCGTTGCGGAGCCTACTTCGATACCGGCGGGGGGCGAGATCCCTTGGGGAAATCGCGCCAGGATGGTTTGAATCAGGCCCAGATAGTGGTTTTTGACCCATTCCTGGACGATGGGATTGGGCGCGAAGAGACGCAGCCGACCGTTTTCTTCCACCGCCTGCAACGGGCGGATCCAGACCCCGAATTCTTGTTCCGGGAGTTGCGACTGCAATGCAGCGAGACAATTTTGCCAGACAGACACAAGAGGACCTAACTTGTTGTAATAAAAGGGATAAACAAAAGTAATCCCCGTCTTTATGCTACGGGCAAATCAGTCTATACCGCTTTGGGATCGCAAGCCACCGACAATCCAATTGACAGCCCTACCGTTGCGGACGTAGGATTTGCGGCCCTCCCGTCCGACCTGCGGGATCCCAATCACTTGCCGGAACAGCGGTTGACGCCATGAAAAGAACCTACCAGCCCAGCGAATTGCGTCGTAAGCGCACCCATGGGTTTCGCGCCCGGATGGCGACCAAGAATGGTCGTTTGGTCATCAAGGCTCGGCGTGCCAAGGGCCGTCATCGCCTGACCGTCTGATCGATTCATCTTCCATGGGGGAGCGGGGTTTCCCGCCATCTCGACGCTTGACCCGAGCGGGTCAGTTCGCTGCCCTGCGCGCAGAGGGTCACCGTCAAGGCGACCCCGGTCTGGTGATCCTGGCTCGGCCAAACGGCTTGGACCACGCCCGCCTCGGGCTCGCGATCTCCGTTAAATCCGCGGGCAATGCAGTGGCGCGCAATCGCCTCAAGCGGACCTGCCGGGAAAGTTTTCGGTTGCGCCAGCACGAGCTGGCGGGATGGGATGTGGTGGTCATGGCCCGCCATGGTGCCGGACAGTTGACTGGTGAATCCCTGCGGTCCTCCCTCGATCGACACTGGCGACGTCTGGCCTCACGGGCTAAAGTGCCGGTTCGCCCAACCCCTGCGCGTCCCTAGGCCTGTTGTCATGGAAAATATTCGCTTTACCCTTTATGCCGTCTTGGCCGCCGTCATGTTCCTGATCTGGCAGGCATGGCAAGAGGACCTCGCAAAGCTTGCGCCGACCGTCGCACAAACTGCCGCCGTGACGGAACCAGCCGTTGGCTCTGACCTCCCGGCCTTGGATTCGCCTGCGCTCAATCCCCCGCCGCCGGGAGAAATCCGGCAGCCGACGCCCGTGCTGGCCAGCAGTGAACGCATCGTCGTCGAAACGGATTTATTCAGCGGCGAAATCGACACATTGGGTGGCGATCTGCGTCGACTCGCCCTGCGAAAATATGCCTTGTCCACCGATCTGCCGAATTCGCCGGTCCAGTTGCTCTCGGACCGCGACGGTCAGTTTTACATTGCCCAGAATGGCCTGGTGGCGGCAAGTGGTCCCGCGCCGGATCATCGAGCCACCTATCGCGCCACGGCGGAGCGCTTCACCCTCAAGGACGGGGAAAAGACGCTGGAAGTCCCACTCAGCTGGACGGATGCTTCCGGCTTGACCGTCACCAAGCGTTATATCTTCGAACGCGGCAGCTATGTGGTCCGGGTCGATTTTCGCGTGGACAACCGCAGCGAAACGCCCTGGCGTGGCAATCTGTACAGCCAACTCCAGCAATTGCCGCCGCCGGCACCCAAGCGCAACATCCTGATGCCCACCACGTTTACCGG
>JBATEM010000397.1:0-7615 GCA_049664005.1 Candidatus Macondimonas sp. | reverse complement strand
AAGGCTGGCCGGTCATCGCCAGGGCCTGAGCCACCACTTCCAGGCGCCGGGACGCCAGATCGGGGAACTGCCCTGGGGCAGGCAGGGCCCCCGGCGCGGGCGGGTGAATCGGCGTACAAGCACTCAGGGCCAGCAGCAGCCAAGGCAGGATCATGCGCTCCCTGATCATCGCAAAAACACGCTCGCCAGCCCCAAGAAAATGAAAAAACCGCCGCTGTCGGTGATTGCAGTGAGCAACACGCTCGATCCCAGGGCCGGATCCCGTTCCAACCGATGCATGGTGAGGGGAATGAAAATACCCATCAGGGCAGCCAGCGCCAGATTGAGCAGCATGGCGGTGCTCATGACCAGGCCCAGTTGCAGATTGCCATAGAGCAGATAGGCCACCGTGCCGACAATACCACCCCATACAACGCCGTTGAGCAGCGCCACCTGCATTTCCTTGCGGATCAGCCGACGGGTATTGCTGCCGGTGATCTGTCCCAGGGCCAGGGCGCGGATGATCAACGCGGAGGTCTGGTTGCCGGTGTTGCCGCCGATGCCGGCCACGATGGGCATGAGCGCCGCCAAGGCCACCAGCCGCTCGATGGTGCCCTCGAACAGGCCGATCACCCGCGAGGCGATCAGGGCCGTGACCAGGTTGACGGCCAGCCAGGGCCAGCGGTTGCGTACGCTGGGGCCGACCCCGGCGAACAGGTCTTCCTCCTCGCGCAGGCCGGCCCGTCCCAGCATTTCCGCATCGCGCGCTTCCTGCAGAAAATCCACTACCGTATCAATGGTCAGGCGTCCCAGAACACGCCGCTGGGCATCCACCACGGGCGCCGAGACCAGGTCATAACGCTCGAAGGCCTGGGCCGCTTCACTGGCCTCATCCAGCGGGGAAAAAGTCACCACGTCCCGTGCCATCACCTCAGACACGCGGCGGGTCGGATCCTCTGCCACCATGCGGCGCAGCAGCAAGGCCCCGGTGAGGACGCCGTGCCGATCGGTCACGAACAGCTTGTCGGTATGGTTGGGCAGTTCCCCCATGCGCCGGAGATAGCGATACACCAGATCCAGGGTGATGTCTTCCCGGATGGTCACCGGTTCGTAATCCATCAGCGTGCCGACCGTGTCCTCGGGATAGGACAGGGCGGTTTGCAGCCGGGCACGATGCCGGGCATCCATGGTGTCCAGTACCCGTTGCAGGACGTCGCGCGGCAGGTCGGCAGCCAGGTCCGCCAGTTCGTCCGCGTCGAGCTGTGCCGCTGCCGCCTGCAGTTCGGTCTGATCCATGCGAGCGATGAGGCTTTCGCGAACTGCGTCGGAGACCTCCAGCAGAATTTCCCCATCCTGATCCGCCCGCACCAGATCCCAGACCGTCAGGCGATCCTCCAATGGCAGGGATTCCAGAACATAGGCGATATCGGCCACATGAAGACGATGGAGCTTGCGCTCAAGTTCGCTCAGGTGCTGGCGGTGCAGGACCTGTTGTTCGAGGGCGTGACGCGGGGTGTCGCTGCGTTCCAGTACGCGTTCGACCAAGTGCTGTTTACGCAGCAGATTGGTGACTTCCTGCAGGATGTTCTGCAAGTGGTTGCTGTCGGCTGGGCGCTGGATCGGAGCTGTTTCCATGAAAACTCCGCGGTCAGGTGAGGATTACAGGCGGCGCAGGCAATCGAGGTAACGGGCTTCGTCGGGCGGCAGGCCTGATTGCTGTGCTTCCCACAGCACCTGACCCAGACAACCCATCATGAGATGTTCGGCCGCATGAGCCGAGCCTTGACGGGCGGCCAGGCGACGATGGAGCCGGCGAATGCCTGCTGGCCGGTCGGTTCCCACCTGCTCGCGCAAGGCCAGATGCATCCCCATGTGGAGAAAGGGATTCTCGCTGCCGTCTTCGGGACGAAACTCCGCTTGCGTCAGTTCCACGGCCGATGTTTCCAGCAGCGCATGATATTCGGGATGTTCGCCGATCAGTGTCGCGAGGGCACTCTCCAGCGGCGTCAGTGCTTGTTGGTCGCGCGCCTTGCGCCAGGCGGTCGCATACTGGGTCCGCAGGGCGGCGCGGTCGTTGCCGAACATTCAGTGCACTCCGGATCGCGGTGTGGCGGCGGAGGGCATCGAGTCTGCAAGGGATGCCGGCTGGAAATGCGATGCACTGGCGCACAGATCCACAATGGGGCAGCGCTCGCACAAGGGCTTGCGCGCCTTGCAGATATAGCGCCCGTGGAGAATGAGCCAATGGTGAGCGTGCTGGCGGTAGGCCTCGGGGACCCGTGTCATCAGCTTGTCTTCCACCTCCCGTACCGTCCTGCCGGGGGCAAGGCCGGTGCGGTTGGCGACCCGGAAGATATGAGTATCCACCGCCATCGTGGGTTCGCCAAAGGCCACGTTGAGCACGACATTGGCGGTTTTGCGGCCGACGCCCGGCAGCGCCTCGAGTTCGGCGCGGGAGGCGGGTACCTGCCCGTTGTGGCGCTCCACCAGCAACCGGCTCATGGCCAGGATGTGGCGCGCCTTGGAGGGGTAGAGCCCGATGCTGCGGATATGTTGTTTCAAGCCGTTCTCACCCAACGCCAGCATGTCCTGAGGTGTCTGCACTATTTGGAACAGCTGTGTGGTGGCTTTGTTCACGCCCACATCGGTGGCCTGAGCCGACAGGATCACCGCCACCAGCAACTGATAGGCATTGTGATAGATCAGCTCCGTTTCCGGTTCCGGGTTGGCCGCAGCCAAGCGGGCAAACAGTTCGGTGCACTGTTCCGGAGTCATGGCGGGCCCGATGGCAGGTCATTCCCGGTTTTATCGGCCGTTCGCTTGTCCCGCACGACCCGTTCGATGGCGATCAGCAGGGCGAGCAGGATGAAACCGCCCGTCGGCCAGGCCGCGAGGGGGAAGACGACGGCGTCGAGTACCGGCAGGGAACTGGTGCCGGCCCGTGGCAGCTGCGCCAGTGCGCCGGTGGCGAGCAGTTCCCGCACTGTGCCGACCAGCGGCGGCAAACCAATGGGCACAAGGGTGAAAATCCCGGTATTCCGGGCAGGCGGGCGCGCGCCAGGGTGAGGCTTTGCGCCTGCGCCAAAGACCAGCAGGAGACCCGCGCCGGCCACCAAAGGCAGGGAGCTGCCAATCGCGGGGTGCAGGGCATGCAGGTAGGCGTCCAGAAATCGGTCCAGCGCACTCACCGCACCGCCCAGCACCAGCGCGGCGACGGGCAGGTGGATTTCCGGCGGAACAGCCCGCCTGAATCCGATTCGCAATAGCAAAGCGAGGCCGAGCATCAAGCCGCTGCTTGCCCCCAGCGCCAGCCCGCCCAGCAGGGAATTGCTGGCCAATGCCAGGGGAATTGCCGCCAGTACAAGCCCGGCCGGCATGGCTCTGGGTAAGGACAAATCGGTAGACAGGCGGGTGTTCATGGCGACTCGACGGGTTCAGGCGCAGGCAGCAGCAGTTTTTCCCGATGCTGCCGGAAATACTTCAGGGCGCCCGCCACCGCGTGGATCACCGCGCGCGGTGTCAGGGTCGCGCCGGTGATCTGGTCGAAGGCGCCGCCATCCTTGCGCACGTTCCAACGCTCCTCCGGGGGATTCTCCAGGCTACGGCCATCGAATTGCGTGATCCAGGTCGAGCGAGCACGGTCGATGCGATCCCCGAGACCGGCGGTTTCATGATGTCGGGTCACCCGCACGCCCCGGATGCGACCCTCGGCGTCGATCCCCACCAGCAGCTCGATCTGGCCGCTGTAGCCATCCGGGGCCACAGCCGGCAGCACCACAGCGTCCACCCGTCCGTCCACGGTGATCTGGTAGGCCGTGAAAGGCGCATTCTGATGCAGTTCGCCAGCGGCGGAAAGGGTCAGGAATCGCAATGCGCCCGGAGCGGTCGTGGCCGGTCCTGCGATCTCCTGCACCTGAGCCAGCCGATCCCGTTCCCGGTGCCTCGCCATGCGCGGTTCGGTCCACTCGACTGTGACCCATACCAGCCCCAGCATCACCAGGGCGCAGCCCCCCAGCAGCCCGCCGGCCCGTATGGCGCCGCGCCAACCGGCGTCAGGCGGCGTCATCGGGGGTGCCATAAGGCCTCGGGATGGTCAGGCGATCAATGAGTGGCACGGCGAGGTTCATCAGCAACACCGCGAAGGCAAACCCATCGGGGTAGGCGCCAAAGGTGCGGATGAGGTAAACCAAACCCCCGATTCCCGCACCATAGATCAGCCGGCCGCGAGGTGTGGTGCTGGCGGACACGGGATCGGTGGCGATGAAAAAGGCACCCAGCAGGGCGGCGCCCTGCGTCAGGTGGAACAGTGCCGAGGGATAGCGATCCGCGTCGATGACCTGGAAACTGAAAGCGCACAGGGCCAGCGCGCCGAGTACGGCCAGCGGAATGCGCCAGTTGATGATGCCGCGCGCGAGCAGGTACAGGCCACCCGCCCCATAGGCCAGGTTCAGCAGCAGCCCGGCCCGCGCGCCCGGGGGACCGCCCTGTTCGGCGATTTCGAACAGGGTATGGGTCAGCGCCAGTTGGGTTCGCACATGCCCCAGGGGCGTGGCGCCGGTCAGCCCATCCCAGGCCATGTCGGCGCCGATCCAGGCCTTCCAGGCTAGCGCGCCATCCCAGGCCGCAGCCGCTGCGGGCCAGCGGGTCATGGCCACCGGAAAGCTCACCAACAGGAAGGCGTAGGCGGCCATCGCCGGATTGAAGGGGTTCTGGCCCAGGCCACCGTACAGGTGTTTGGCGAAGAGCACGGCAAAGGCGGTTCCCAGCACCGGCAATGCCCAAGGTAACCAGGGTGGCAACGACAGGGCGATGAGGACGCCGGTTACGGCAACACTGCCATCCCGCAGGGCCGGCCCCAGCGGGCGTTTGCGCAAGCTGAGGGCACCCGCCTCACACACATAGGCGGTGCCCAGGCACAGTGCCAGGTTCACCGCCACACCGGGTCCTCGGACGGCCAGGGCAGTCAGCGCACCCGGCACCAGCGCCAGCAGGACTTGGGTCATCACCCAGCCCACCGGGCGGGCATGGGGCCCGTGGGGCGCAGGCGCGGTGGGAAATGCCGTCATGGCGCCCCTTCCTTGGGCGGTGTGTCGTCGGTTTGCCGACGCGCTTTCAGTCGTGCCAGGCGCGCGCGCGGATCTTCCCGGCGCAGCTGATCACGGGCGGACTGGTGGCGGTTCTCGCGCAGGGTCTTGAGCTGTTCCAGGCGCGCTGCGCGTGCCTCGAAACGGCTCTTGAGCCAGACGGCCCGGTGATCTTGTCCCTCTGCATGGGCGAGTTCAGTCTTGGCATCGCGGAAGGTCTGCACCAAGGGGATCTGGCTGGGGCAGACCACATCGCAACAGCCGCATTCGATGCAGGCGTCCAGCGCGTGGGCCTCCAGCGCCGCCGCGTCCCCGCTGCGGGCATAGGCATGCAACTGTTGCGGCAGCAGGCGCACCGGACAGACCTCGACACAGGCCCCGCAGCGGATGCAGGGCTGGACGGCCTGGGGCGTCTGGAGTTGTGCGGCAGCAGCGACCCAGAGCGCCTGACTGGCCTTGGTGACGGGCAGGGCATCATCCGGCAGGGCCAGGCCCATCATGGGACCGCCAAGAATGAGTTGGCTGGCCTGATCGGTGTAGCCGCCGCAGGCGGCAGTGAGATCGGCTGCCGGGGTCCCCAAGCGCACCACCAGATTGGCAGCCCGCGCCAGGCCAGGGCCGATCACGGTGACGATGCGGGAGGTCAGCGGCTCGCCGCGCAGCAGCGCATCGCCGGCAGCGGCAACAGTGGCCACGTTCAGACAGACACAGCCGATGTCCGTGGGCAGGCCGGCGCGCGGCACTTCCCGCCCCGTCAGCAGGCGAATGAGAATGTCCTCCGCCCCTGCGGTGTAGCGGGCCGGGACCCGTACGATGCGCGCCTCATCCAGGCCCACGGCCGTGAGCGCCGCCTCTAGAGGGGCGGAATCCAGCGTTTCCTTGAGCCCGATGAGCACTTGAGGCTTGCCCAGGAAGGCCGCCAGGGCGCGGGCGCCCTGCGCGATCCGTTCCGCTTGATGGCTCAGCAAGGCTTCATCGCAACGGATATGGGGCTCGCATTCGGCGGCGTTGAGGATGAGCGTGTCGACTTCCGCTTCCACGGCGCAGGCCAGTTTGGCCGCAGTGGAAAAAACCGCGCCCCCTAAACCCACCACGCCCGCCTCTGCCAGCCGCTTCAACACCGCCACCCGGTCCATCAGCGCGGGATCGCAAGGGGGCAGGCGCGGCAGCGCGCTGTCCGCTCCGTCGGTGCGGATCACGATGCAGGGGACAGTGAGGATCGCCGCATGCAGGGCGACAGGGCGCGGCTCGATGGCGATGACTGCCCCCGAACTGCTGGCATGAAGCGCCGCATCCCAGGGGCCGGCCAGCCGGGCGATGCACTGTCCGCGCAGCACCCGTTCGCCCACCTGCACCTGGGGCAGGGCTGCTTCTCCCGCCCGCGATTGCAACGGCAAAATGAGCAATGGGGGGAGGGGTGCCTCTTCGCAGGGCAAGGCGGGCTCCGGCCGGGACGGCTGCAGCGCCAGCCCGCCACGCAAGCCGTAGCGCGCCGATTCAACCCGGACCATGATGCGGGGGTTCCGGTTGCAGACTGGGGGGCGGTTGCCAGGGGCGGGTGGCGGCCACCGGTTCGAGCAGGATGCAGTCCACCGGGCAGACCGGCAGGCACAGGGCGCAGCCGGTGCATTCATCGGCCAGCACGGTGTGAGCGAGTCCACGGGCGCCGATGATGGCATCCACCGGGCAGGCATCCAGACACAGCGTGCAGGCCACGCAGCGCATCTCGTCCACCCACGCCACAGCGGGTGCTGGCAGGGCGGGCGCGGGGAAGTCGGCAACCTGGGTGTCCAGGCCCAGCAACTGCAGCAAGCGATCCCGGGTTTTCGTTCCGCCGGGTACGCAGCGATTCGGGGGTGCCTCGCCTGCCGCGAGTGCCTGCGCGTAGGGTCGACAACCCGCATAGTCGCATTGGCCGCACTGGGTCTGGGGCAGTGTCGATTCCAGTTGTTCGACCAAGGCTGAATGATCGTCTGGCCAACGGGCAGCCATCCGCGACAGGACCACCCCGAATCCGGCAATGGGCACCAGCAGCACTGCCATGGCTGTCCAGTCCATCAGGATCACACCTTCACCAGACCATTGAAGCCCAGAAATGCCAGCGCCGCCAAAGCCAAGGAAACCAGGGCGATGGGCACGCCCCGGAACGGGGTGGGTACGTCGGCAAAGCCCAGGCGTGCCACCAGCGCCGCGAGCGGGACCAGGACGAGCCCGACCCCCAGGGCCGTACCAAGGCCGATGGCCAGGGCGGCGCCGAGCGAGGCGGGCGCCGGCATCAGAACGAGCCCAAGCCCCAGGATCGTCCAGTGGACGCCAAGCAGGGTGAGATGGGGGCTCAAGGCCGCGCGCAGCGCATAAGAACCAGCCCGCAGTCCCAACACGGCGGATTGGGCGATGAGGGCGGTGATGCCCAACAATACGGGTAGCCGCAAGGCGTCCCAGCCCTGGGGGCGTAGCACCAGGGACTCGAGCAGCCAGCCCAGCGCGCTGGCCAGAACGAGCACCGGCGCCCCCAGCAGGCTGGCCCACAGCGCCCGGTCTCCGTTGGATGT
>JBATEM010000396.1:0-2620 GCA_049664005.1 Candidatus Macondimonas sp. | reverse complement strand
GGGCGCCTAGGCTTTCCCCTGCGCATCACAAGATGTTGTACATGAATTCCCATTCCAGATGCGTAGTCCCCGCAAGGAGCACCCGCCCGTGAGCATCATGCCGATGAACCTGAACCTTCCCGCCCCTGACGATCTCCCGCTCCAGCCCGCCTCCGAGGACATCTGGGACAAGAAGTATCGCCTCAAGACCAAGGCCGGCAAGGTGCTGGACCTGACCGTGGACCACACCTACCAGCGCGTGGCGCGGGCTTTGGCGGATGTGGAGACTCCGGCGCTGCGCGAGGCGTGGTACGCCAAATTCCTGTGGGCCCTGCGGCGCGGCGCCATCCCCGCCGGACGCATCACCTCCAACGCCGGCGCCCTGGAACACAAGCCCGCCACCTCCACCATCAACTGCACCGTGTCCGGTACCATCCGCGACTCCATGGATGACATCCTGGACAAAGTCCACGAAGCGGGCCTCACGCTCAAGGCTGGCTGCGGTATCGGCTATGAATTCAGCACCCTGCGCCCGCGCGGCGCCTATGTCTCCGGCGCCGGCGCCCACACCTCGGGGCCGCTGTCCTTCATGGACATCTACGACGCCATGTGTTTCACGGTCTCCTCGGCCGGCGGCCGGCGCGGCGCGCAGATGGGGACGTTCGATGTGGGCCATCCGGACGTGGTGGACTTCGTCCGCGCCAAGCGCCAGGACGGCCGCCTGCGCCAGTTCAACCTGTCACTGCTGATCACCGATGAATTCATCCACGCCGTCAAGACCGATGCCGACTGGCCGCTCGCCTTCCCCATCAAGCACAAGGAAGCCACGGCGGACGGTATCGACGTCCACCACGACGCTGACATCCTGTGGCGCGAATGGCCGACCCACGACGACTACATCGTCAACGATGCCGGACTGGTGGCCTGCCGCATCTACAAGCGCATCAAGGCGCTGCGCCTGTGGGACCTCATCATGAGTTCCACCTACGACTTCGCCGAACCCGGTTTCATCCTCATCGACCGGGTGAACGATGACAACAACAACTGGTTCTGCGAGCACATCCGCGCCACCAATCCCTGCGGCGAGCAGCCGCTGCCGCCCTACGGCGCCTGCCTGCTGGGCTCGGTCAACCTGACCAAGTTCGTGCGCGACCCCTTCACCGAACACGCCCGTTTTGACTGGGACGAATACCGCGAAGTGGTGCGCATCTTCACCCGCATGCTGGACAACGTGGTGGAGATCAGCGGCCTGCCGCTGCCGCAGCAACAGGAAGAAATCCGCCGCAAACGCCGCCACGGCATGGGTTTCTTGGGCCTGGGCTCCGCCGCGACTTTATTGCGCCTGCGCTACGGCTCGCCCGAATCCATTGCCTTCACCGAACAGGTCGCGCGGGAAATGGCGATCGCCGGCTGGGAGGTGGCGCTGGAACTGGCCGAGGAGAAGGGCGCCGCGCCCATCATGGACGAAGCCTTCGAGGTCACCGCCGAGATGCTGCACAAGCGCCCGGAGATGGCCAAAGACGGCCTCAAGGTCGGCGACCAGGTCCCCGGCCGCGTGCTGTGGGCGCGCTATAGCCGCTACATGCAGCGCATCGGCAGCGTGCGCCCGGATCTGATCGAGGCGCTGGCCGAGCACGGCGGACGCTTTACCCACCACAGCTCCATCGCTCCCACCGGCACCATTTCGCTGTCGCTCGCCAACAATGCCAGCAATGGCATCGAACCCAGCTTCGCCCACCATTACTCGCGCAACGTGATCCGCGAGGGGCGCAAGACCAAGGAAAAGATCGACGTCTTCTCCTATGAACTGCTGGCCTACCGCAGCCTGGTCAATCCCGAGGCCGACCCCAACGGGGAAAGCGCCGAGAGCCGGCTGCCGGATTATTTCATCACCGCCGAGGACATCACCCCGCGCCAGCACGTCGACATCCAGGCCGCCGCGCAAAAATGGGTCGATTCCTCCATCTCCAAGACCGCGAACGTGCCCACCGACTACCCCTTCGCGGATTTCAAGGAAATCTACCTCTACGCCCACGAAAAGGGCCTGAAGGGTTGCACCACCTTCCGCTTCAACCCGGCGGCCTTCCAGGGTGTGCTGGTGAAGGACAAGGACCTGGCCAACACCACCTATGTCTTCACCCTGGCCGATGGCACCGAGGTGGAAGTGAAGGGCAACGAGGAGGTCGAATACGACGGCGAAACACACAGCGCCGCAAACCTGTTCGACGCCCTGAAGGAAGGCTATTACGGCCGTTTCTGAAGACGAGGCGGCCTGCGGGACAGATGCCCGAACGGGACCTTTTGAATCGACATGCGCGCCTGAACCGGGCGCCAGGAGTTCGCCACATGGCCATCAAGATCACCCAACCCATCACCAGCTATCGGGTGGTGCGCGAAGAAGACAAGGTCGCTGCCCCAGCACCCGCTGTCGTCCCCCAGCCGTCGCGCGACAACGTCATCCAGATGCACGAGCGGCTGGAGCGGCCCGACCTGCTGGTGGGCGCCACCTACAAGATCAAGCCGCCCGTGGGCGACCACGCCATGTACATCACCATCAACGATCTGGTGCTCAACGAGGGCACCGAGCACCAACACCGCCGCCCCTTCGAGATTTTCATCAACTCCAAGAACATGGAGCATT
>JBATEM010000395.1:0-4947 GCA_049664005.1 Candidatus Macondimonas sp. | reverse complement strand
CTGGATGAGCGCGGCTATGCCGTGGCGCCCGGCCAGACCCAAGGTGACCCAATGGCCCATCGCCGCGCTCGGCACCACCACGGTTGCGGGCGTGAAGACCCCGCGCGGCTGGGCCGCCAGCCAGTCGGCGGCAGCATCGAGCAGGTCTTCGAGTCGGTTGCCGAAATGCAGATGCAGCATGGGGCTGTCTTTACGGAATGATCCGAGCAGTATGACCGGCGGCGGAACAGCGCTCAATGTGCAAGAACCGGCAGCCGGGAACCGGCTGGCCAGCGCGCGTGCCGATTGGCCGTGGCTGGCAGCGCAAAACCGCGTCATGGGTCTACGATAGGCACAACCCCGGCATGGTTTCAGCCGCTGGGTTTGGGGATAATGAAGCGCCCATCGACTCCAGGACACACCCAATTGACGACGGCCCAAGAAGAATCCGAACTGTATTTGCGCCGCATCCCCTGGTGGTACTGGGCGGTTTTCTTCGGCGCGCAGGTGCTGGCGATCTACCTGCTGGGCCCCGTCCTGACGCCCTTCCTGATTTCCTTCAGCCTGGCCTATCTGCTTCATCCCTTCGTCGACAGGCTGGAGCGCCACCGCGTTCCGCGCACGCTCGGGGTAAGCCTGGTATTCGGGGTCGGGGCGCTGATCGTGGCGCTCGTTATCCTGTTGTTGATCCCCTCCTTGCAGACCCAGATCGGCCGACTGGGAACGTTTCTGCCGCAAGCCAATGCCTGGCTGCAGCAGGAAGCCTTGCCATGGATTTCCCGGCGTATCGGCGTGGATGTCTCGCAGCTCGACTTCGGTCGCATCACGCAGCTGCTGCAGGAAAATTTCCCGCAGGCCGGCAGCTTCGCCACCAATGCCGTGAGATATGTCACCAGTTCCGGAATGAAGCTGGCGGCCACCCTCGCCAACCTATTCCTGGTGCCCATCGTGACCTTCTACATGATGCGGGACTGGCACGGGATACTGGAAAGCGTGGGCAATCTGATCCCCCGCCCCTTGCTGCCTGCAGTGGTGGAGCTGGCCCAGGAGGCCGATGAAGTGCTGGCCGCCTTCCTGCGCGGCCAGCTCCTGGTCATGATGGCCCTGGGCACGATCTACGGCATCGGCTTTTGGATCGCCGGGGTGGAATTCGCCATGCTGATCGGCATCTTTGCCGGATTGGTGAGCTTCGTGCCTTACCTGGGTGTGGCCATGGCACTTGTTTCCGCCATGCTCACGGCCACCGTCACCGGCGCCGAACCCGCGGTCTATGCCTATATCCTGGTCGTGGTTGGCATTGGCCAGGCACTGGAAGGCTCGGTCATCACCCCGCTGCTGGTGGGCGATCGTATCGGCCTGCATCCTGTCATGGTGATTTTTTTGGTGCTGGCGGGTGGCCAGTTGTTCGGTTTCGTGGGGGTGCTGGTGGCATTGCCGGTGGGCGCCGTGCTGTCGGTGTTCTTTCGGCACCTGCAGGAATTCTACAAGCGCAGTGAACTCTATGGCGAAGAGGCCAGCGACGCCGAACTGCCCGAGTAGTCCGGCAACACCCCATGCGCAGCTATCGCCATCACTTCCATGCGGGCAATCATGCCGATGTCCTGAAGCATCTGGTGTTGATGCTGCTGCTGGAGCACCTGGGAAAAAAAGACAAGGCATTCCGCTGCATCGACACCCATGCGGGCGCCGGGCGCTACAGCTTGGTGCCGCCGGGCCCGCAGGCGGAATGGATGACGGGTATCGGGCGCTTGTGGGCTGCTCCCAAGCTGTCGCCAGACCTGGAGCGGTTTCGCACACGCATCCTGGATTTGAATCCTGGCGCAAACTTGCGGACCTATCCCGGTTCACCCGCATGGGCGCAAATGCTCTGCCGCAGGCAGGATGACATCCGCTTGTTCGAATGGCACCCAACGGATCACCGCGCCCTGAGCGGCGTGCCGGCGTTGCGGGCGGATCCTCGGGTGCGGATTTACGCTGCCGACGGTCTGGCCGGGCTCAAGGCGCTGCTGCCACCCCCATCACGCCGGGCGCTGGTCCTGATCGATCCGCCCTATGAAAACGCCACGGAATACCGGGGTGTGCTCGACACGCTGGCCATGGCCTTGCGGCGCTTCCCGACCGGGGTCTATGCGCTGTGGTATCCGGAACTGGCACTGGCGGAGGCTCGCAAGCTCCCGGCCGCACTCGAGCGACTGGGCGCCCCCTGGCTACGCGCCCATTTGCATCTGCGGCCTCCGGGACGGGACGGGCTGGGATTGACCGGTAGCGGGATGTTCGTGCTCAACCCCCCCTGGACCCTGGCGGATCAATTGGCCGATTTGCTCCCCGAACTTAGCCGCCTGCTGGGCGAGGGCGGCGGGGCCGGATGGGAGCTTCGGCAAAGCCCGGAAAACAGCCCCGTACGACCTTAAGCCGGTTTGTGTCTGTAATCGTAGTAATGGTAGTAGGGCGAGGCATAGAGGCTGGTCTGCCCCTTGGGGTCATAGGCGTTGAACACCGCGCCGGTGACCTGGACCCGATAATTGCGCAGTTGCTTGAGCGTCGCCTCCACTTCATCCAGGGTATGGCGCACCGCGCGCACCACCACGAATACAGCGCCGGCATGGGTGGCAATGACCCCTGCGTCGGCCAGCGCCAACACCGGCGGGGTATCGATCAGCACCACGTCATACCACTGGCGCGCGCTCTGGATCAGCTCGCTGAAACCCTTGCTCATCAGGAGTTCCGCGGAGTTGGGCGGAATCTGGCCGGTGGTCAGTAGATCCACCTTGCCGGGAATCAGCGGTCGTACCGCGCCATCCAAGGTCGCCCGCCGCGTCAGCACCTCCGACAGCCCGGGCTGACGCTCATTGCCGGTGAGCTGATGCAGATTTCCCCGGCGCAGGTCGCCATCGATCAACAGTGTGCGCTGGCCCGACTCGCCCAGCAGATAGGCCAGATTGGCGCACAGGAAGGTTTTGCCGCTCTCGGGCGCGGAACTGGTGATCGCCACGACGTTGCTGCCCTTTTCCAGCAGGGCGAAATGCATGGCGGTGGAAAGACTGCGCAGGCTTTCCACCGCCATGTCCTGAGGTACCTCCCGCGCCAGCAAAGGCAATCGCTTGTCCTGGCGTCGCTCGGCGTCATAGCGCAAGCGGCGATTCTCTCCACTGAACGGTACGCTGGCGTAGACGGTCAGACCCAGTTCGGTTTCCAGTTGACGGCTATCGGTCACCCCGCGGCGCAGACTGCGTTGCAGGAAGACCACCACCACGCCGGCAAACAAGCCCAGCAGCAGGCTCAAGGCCGCGATCATGCGCTTGCGCGGTTTGATCGGCTCTTCCGGCACCGCCGCCTCGTCGATGATGCGCACATTGCCCAGGGTGCCGGCACGGACGATGCGCAATTCCTGTGCCTTGTTCAACAGCCCGGTATAAAGCGCATTCTTGACTTCCACTTCACGCTGCAGGCGAAGAATGACCTGTTGGGTATCGGGCAAGTCGGTTACCCGGGACTCTAAAGTACGCTTCACCGCATTCAGCTCACCCAGCTGATTGTTGATGGCGATGATGGAGGGATGTTGGCTGGCGAAATTCTGACTCATTTGGGTGCGTTTGAGCTGGAGATTGGACAGCTCGGTTTCCACTTCCACGATGCGGGTGAGCAGCCCCTGGGTTTCGACCGACAGATCCAGGCTCTCGTTCTTCTTGCGAAAGCCGTTGAAGGCTTCCTCCGCTGCCTCCAGCTCGGCTTTCAGCTTGGGCAATTGCTCATCCAGAAAGCGCAGGCTTTCCTCCGCCTGGGCCGAGCGCCGCTCGACATTTTGACGCAAATAAGTCCGCGCAATGGCATTCAGGATGCCGGCCAGCTCGGCGGGATGCTCTCCTTCCAGGGATAGCTGCAGTATCCCGGTTCCCTTGCCCTGCTCGGTAATCGAGATTGCGGAACTCAATCCCTGAACCGTTTTGAGATAACTGCTGCGGACCACCATGAATTCAGTACCCGGCCGCGCCTGCAGCTCCTGTACGAAGATCTCCACCCGGGGCGTACCATCGCCCTCCTTGCCCACCGCAGCAAGCTCGCCCGCCTGTCCGCTCAGCACGGCATTTCCCTCGGGGTCATGCAGCTTGAAGCGGCCCCCGCCCAAGGCCACCAGCCGCAATGGCGCGCCGGCCCATGCACTCGGCACCTTCATGCGCTTGACCGTCAGGACCTCGCCGCCCCAGGCGTAACGATCCAGCCCGAACCAGGGGGAGGCCAACTCACCTGGCGCGCCATCCGGACGCGCCGCAATGGAACGGCCAATGACGGGAAAGTAGCGCGGCATGGCCGTGATATCGAGCACCAGTTGGTCGACCACCTGCCCCGCCACGTAGCGGGATTTCAGGATCTGGATTTCCGTCTGGCCGGGAGATTCCTTGCCTGACAGGGCGTTCAGGCTCTGCAACTCATCCAGCACCGAATTGGTGTTCGATTCGACCTGAACCAAAGCGTTTGCCTGGTAGATCGGTGTACTGGTCATGGCATAGGCCAGCCCCAGCGCCAGAATAACCGCCGCAATCAGCGCGATGGTCCATTTCCCGGCCGCAAGGACGGCAATGAGTTCGCGCAGATCGATTTCGTCATTCGGGCCGTCTGCCGCGCCCTGCGGAACAAAAGCGGCCTGATCGGATGACACCGGCGGAGGGGACGGCTGCATGAGGGGTCCTTAGCGGTTAAAGATCAAACGATCGGTCTGGAACAATGTGGTAATGGTCGGCAAAATCTGCTGGATCACGCGATTCCAGCGCACCAGGCTGGAGCTGGAAACATAGACCAGATCCCGTGGCTGCAACTGGAAACCGTCCGCCAGCACCAGAGCGGCAGCGTCATGCAGATCCAGCTGATAGATGTTTGCCTGCACAGGTCCCGGACTTCCATCGGCAGTCAAGGAAGGAACGGCACGGATCACATAGATGCCGCGGGTATCCGCCGTGCTCAGATTCATAC
>JBATEM010000394.1:0-11090 GCA_049664005.1 Candidatus Macondimonas sp. | reverse complement strand
ATGGGTTCGCCACCGACCCCGGACACAGGGTCAGGGTGTCAGTCCGAGCCGCTGCAGCAATCCCGCGCCGTAGGCCGGGTCAGCCTTGCTGCAATGGCCGATCCAGCGCCGCTGGATGAATTCCGGCGCGAATTTCAGGGCGCCCGCCATCGCAAGGGATAGTCCTGGTGTGGCCACACCTTGGTGAGGTCGAAAGGATTGGGGCGTCTTGTCGGCGTCGCGCTCCGGCGTAGACCATCATTTGCCACTTCGGGTGGCCGCCGCACGCGATGGCCTCGAACAGATCGCGCTGATCGGATTCATGAGCCTCGCCGATGAATTTTGCCGACTCCCATGGACTTGAGGTGGAACTTAACCCAGTGGCGCTCGCTGCCGTCATTGAAAAAGCTGTAGATGAGCGAGCCAACGCCATGCATGTGGCGCATCGTCGCCGGCAGGTCGCGGTCGGAGAACAGGATGGTCACCAGAAGCAGCGCCTACTGCACAGCGTCCAACGAAACGTTAGCGCGATGGACTTTGGCGAGGATGCTCGCGGCCGTGGCCGTCCAGCGATAGGGCTTGGGATGCTCATTGCGATGATCGAGATAGGCCATGATGGCACGCTCCAAGTCGGCCACGCTGCGGAATACGCCGCGCCGGATTTGATCTTCGGTAAGGTTGCGGAAGAATCGCTCGACCAGGTTGAGCCAGGACGCACTGGTGGGCGTGAAATGCAGATGAAAGCGCGGATGCTGCGCCAGCCACGCGTTGACGTTGGGGTGCTTGTGCGTGGCGTAGTTGTCGATGATCAGATGCAGATCAAGCGCCTTGGGGGTGCGTCGATCCAGATGCTTGAGAAAGCGAAGGAACTCGTCGTGTCGATGCTGGGGCAAGCACGTGCCGATCACTTCACCGCTGATGACGTTGAGCGCGGCGAACAGCGTCGTCGTCCCATGCCGCTTGTAGTCATGGGTCAGTGTCTGCGCCTCGCCGCGTTTGAGCGGCAGCCCCGGTTGGGTCCGATCCAACGCCTGAATCTGGCTCTTCTCGTCGACGCACAACACGAGGGCTTTTTCCGGCGGATCCAGATACAGGCCGACCACATCCACGAGCTTTTCGGCAAAGCGCGGGTCGTTGGAGATCTTGAATCGGCGGACGCGATGCGGCGCCAACTGGGCCGCCTTCCAGATGCGCCGCACCTTGGCTTCCGATACGCCAACCTGCGCGGCCATCTTGCGCGCGCTCCAGTGGGTGGCATTGGCCGGACGCCCCGTCGCCGTGAGCGTCAAAATCTCATCGATCTTCGCCTGCGGCAGCGGCGCAATCCCGGGCCTGCGGGTCTTGCCCTTGCGCAGCCCGTCCACGCCGCACTCGATGAAACGCTGCCGCCAGCGGCTCAGGGTGGGGTAGCTCGTCCTGAGTCGTCGCACAATCTCGCTGCTGGGCACGTGGTCGGCCGTCAGCAAAATCATCTCCGCGCGCTGCGCCTGCTTGCGTGGTGTCGACCCGCGCCGCACCCAGCGCTCCAATTCCGCCCGTTGTTCCGTCGTCAGGTTCATGGCGTCCTCCGTGAGCCTTAATTATGATAACGGAACTAACGATTTGTTAGACGCTGCGCACTAGTGTAGCGATGATGGCTGCTTTTCGGTGCACCCCAAGCAATCCTCTGAACAGCCGCGAGGGCATCTCTCTGAGTCGGCACCGCTGGGTCAGCTTCTCGATATGTATTGCACCAGGTGATATAGTTTCTCAATGAGAAGAGTCTTCAGAACCCGTACCTTCACCCGCTGGATGAAAAAGGCGGGAGTGGCCGACGCTGATTTATGGGCCGCAGCCCTGGAAATGAGCCAGGGGCTTGTGGATGCAGACCTGGGCGGCCATGTCATGAAGATAACGGGTCGCGCTGCCTGACCAGGGCAAGCGCGGTGGGGCCAGAACGATCGTAGCCACGAAAATGGCGGGCCGCTGGTTCTTCCTGTATGGCTTCAACAAGAATGAGCGCTCGAACCTTGACAAGGATGAGTTGAAAGTACTGCAGGAGGTGGCAAAAGAGCTGCTTGGGTTTGATGACCAGCAACTGAGCATCGCGCTGGTCGCTGGTGAGATTGTGGAGGTAACTGATGGCAACGACAAAGCGTAGCAGCCGAATTCTGGACGAAATGCACGAGACAGTGCAGGGGCTGCATGGTGCAGGCCTGATCAGCAAGCGTCGTATGGGCGAGTTCGAGGTGCTGAGCCACCTTGCCGTGCACGAAATGCCGCCGCAGCAGATTAAAGCGCTGCGTGAAAAGGCACACGTGAGCCAAGCAGTATTTGCCGCTGTGCTAAACACCAGCGTTTCGACTGTGCAGAAATGGGAAGGTGGCGACAAAAAACCCAGCGGCCCTTCTTTGAAGCTGCTGAACCTGATTGAGCGTAAAGGGCTAGAGGCGGTCATTTAGATGACGGGTATGGTTGTTGTATTTGAGAGCATTGTCGACATGACAATCAATTTCTCAATGGTCATGCTTGAATTGACACCGTGCATGGCCGTTGAACTGTGCCCCCAAGTGCAGACACCGCGAACTGACAAAAGCGTTGACCACGGATGGTCAGTTTGAGCTGAGCGTGACTGGCGTCACTCCCGGTGCCACTGGTAGTGGTAGTAAAGCACCGGGATCACCAGCAGCGTCAGCAGAGTGGAGACCAGCAAGCCGAAGATCAGCGACACCGCCAGGCCGCCAAAGATGGGGTCATCGAGGATGAAAAACCCTCCCAGCATTGCTGCAACGGCAGTCAGGACAATTGGCTTGGCGCGTACGGCCGCCGCGCCAATGGTCGCATCTGCCAAGGGCTTGCCCGATGCCACCTCCTGCTGGATGAAGTCCACCAGCAGGATCGAGTTGCGTACGATGATGCCGGCCAGCGCCATCATGCCGATCATGGACGGCGCGGTGAAATGTTGCCCGAGCAGCGCATGGCCGGGCAGGATGCCGACGAGGGTCAGTGGGATCGGCACCATGATGAGCAGTGGCACCGCATAGGAGCGGAACTGCGCCACCACCAATAGATAAATCAACACCAGCCCGCCCATATAGGCGATGCCCATGTCGCGGAAGGTTTCGTAGGTCACTTGCCACTCCCCATCCCACTTCAGGCTCCAGAGATAGGGTTCATCCGGTTGGTGGGTCAGGTATTGAGTGAGAGGCGCGCCCTCGATGGCGGTTGTTTTGAGTGTTGCGGCAATTGCTGCCAGGCCATATAGAGGGCTATCAGTGGCGCCGGTTACATCGCCGGTCACATAGACCACCGGCAGCAGGTCTTTGTGCTGGATGGTCTGGTCGCGAGTCGTAGCACGAATCGTGGCAATTTCGGACAGGGGCACCAGAGCGCCAGAGGTCGAGCGCATGCGCAGGGCGGCGAGCACATCCGGCCGCGCTTTTTCGCCTGGGGGCAGTTCGACGCGAATCGGGATCGGGTGCTTGGCCTGGTCGTCGTGCAGGTAGGATATGTCCTCGCCGCGCAGGGCTGCAGCCACTGCGGTGGCCACTGCCTGCTGGGAGACGCCCAGGCGTGCGGCGCGCGCCCGGTCCACCGTAACGATGAGTTTTTGCTGCGGCGCCTCGATGGTGTCGTCCACGTCCACCACATCAGCCGTGGACTCGAACACCCGGCGCACCGCCTGGGCGACCGCAAGCTGCCGCGGGTAGTCCGGGCCATAGACTTCCGCTACTACCGGGGCCATCACCGGTGGCCCGGGCGGGACTTCGACCACTTTGACGTTGGCGCCATAGTGCCGACCGATCTCGGTCAGCGGCGCGCGCACAGCAATCGCGATTTCATGCGACTTGCGACTACGCTGGTGTTTGTCCAACAAGTTAACCTGGATGTCGCCCTCGTAAGGCGCCCGGCGCAGGTAATACTGGCGCACCAGACCATTGAAGTTGATTGGTGCGGAGGTGCCGGCATAGAGCTGATAGTGGGTCACCTCAGGCACTGTTTGCAGGTAATCGGCCAGTGCCTGCAGCACGCGATGGGTCTGCTCCAGCGGGGTGCCTTCCGGCATGTCCACCACCACCTGGAACTCGCTCTTGTTATCCAGCGGCAGCATCTTCATGACAACTGCGCGTACGCCGATCAGGGCGAACGACAGCCCGATCAGCGTCAGCATCGCGGCAATGAGCGCCCAACGATTACGGCGGCCCCGCGCGCCGCCCAGAAAGGGGGTCAGGACACGCCTGAACAGGCGGTGGACGAAGTTGTCTTCTTCCGTCGCCAAGGCATGGGCCGGCAGCACTTTGTTGTAGAACAGGCGCCGATACAGCCAGGGCGTGAAGATGAAGGCCACTGCCAGTGAGATCATCATGCCGGTCGAGGCATTGATCGGGATCGGTCGCATGTAGGGACCCATGAGGCCGGATACGAAGGCCATCGGCAACAGCGCGGCAATCACCGTGAAAGTGGCGAGGATGGTCGGGCCGCCCACCTCATCCACGGCTTCTGGAATCGCGTCGTCCAGCGACTTGCCGCCCATCGCCATATGTCGGTGGATGTTCTCCACCACCACGATGGCATCATCCACCAGAATGCCAATGGAGAAAATCAGCGCAAACAGTGACACTCGGTTGAGGGTAAAGCCCCAGGCCCAGGAAGCAAACAGGGTGATGGCCAGCGTGACAACAACCGCCGCTCCCACCACGACCGCCTCACGCCGACCCAGCGCCACCAGAACCAGCAGGACGACCGATATCGTGGCAAAGATCAATTTCTTGATCAGGGTCTGTGCCTTGTCCTGCGCGGTTTCCCCGTAATTGCGTGTGATGGTGGCGTTCACCCCGGTGGGGAAATAAATCCCGCGCATCTGCTCGAATCGGTCGGTCACTGCCTTGCCCACCGCTACCGCGTTTTCGCCGGGTTTTTTGGAAACGGCCAGGGTCACAGCCGGGTAGCGGCTGCCGGTCACACTGCCTTCGATTTTGCTCGCCGATCCGGTGCCAAAGGTGACGTACTGGTTGGGTTGATCCGGGCCCGCCTGGATCTGTGCCACGTCTCGCAGGAAGGTGGGGGCGCCATTCTTGACGCCGACCACCAGGTCGGCCACCTCCTCTGGGGTGGTCAGAAAGGTACCGGCCTGCACCAGGATTTCCTGGTTGTCGTTCACTAGGGCACCTGCATCGCTGGAGGCGTTGGTGGCCGACAGCGCCCGCCGCAGGTCTTCCAGGGAGAGGCCGTAGCCGGCCAGCCGGGCCGGATCGAAGGCGACTCGAACCACGCGGTCCGATCCACCCAGAATCTCGATGTCGCGGGTGCCCGGCACGCGCTGGATCTCGGTTTCCAGGGTGCGGGCGATGCGCAGCAGATCGGCAGCCGTGATTTCAGGGTTCTCGCTCCACAGGGTCCCGGCGACGATGGGAACATCGTCGATGCCCTTGGGCTTGATCAGCGGCTGGCCCACACCCACGTTCGCAGGCAGCCAGTCCTGATTGGAATAAAAGGCGTTGTAGAGACGGACGATGGCCTCGGTGCGCGGCTCCCCTACCTTGAACTGGACGGTGAGGGCGGCCATGCCCGGTGTCGAGGCCGAATAGATATGCTCGACGCCCTGAATCTCGGAAACGATCTGTTCCGCAGGAGTGGTCACCAGCGACTCCACTTCCTCGGCCGAGGCGCCAGGGTAGGGGATGAAGACATTGGCGAAGGTGACGTTGATCTGCGGCTCCTCTTCGCGGGGCGTGATAAGGACCGCGAACAAGCCAAGCAGCAGTCCGGTCAACGCCAGCAGCGGGGTGATTTCAGATCGCAGGAATGCGTGGGCGATGCGTCCTGACAGTCCCAGCCGGGGAGAATTCGGCGCGTTCATTCGGCGTCCTCGCGCTGCTGCGATCGCTTGGAAGCAATGGCGGCAGCGACTGGATCGGTAGCGATGTGCTCACCGGCGTCAAGGCCGGCGAGCACCGGCACCCGGCCATCAGTGGTCGGGGTCCCGACCCGCAGGTAACGGAGCGCGATATGCCCTTGATCATCCATCACATAGGCGCCGGTCAACTCGCCGCGCCGCAGTAGCGCGGTGTCGGGAATCAGCAGTCGTTCCTCTTCCCCGCTGACGAAAGCCACCTTCACCAACATGCCGGGAAATACACCGTGTTCACCCGGTGGCAGATCGACACGCACGCTGAAGGTGTGGGTCACCGGATCGGCAGTGGGCGGAAAGCGGATTGCGGCGGCCTCCAGCGAGCGGCCGTCGGGCAGGATCACGCGCGCCTTGCGGTGCTTGCGCAACGGGCCGACATGCTGCTGCGGGATTTCCACCACGGCGCGCAGCCGTTCGAGCGATACCCCGGTCATCAGCGGCTTGCCAGGGGATACAGTCTCACCGACCTGCACCAGGCGCGCCACGACGATCCCGGGATAAGGTGCGCGGACGAGGGTATAGCCTTGGTCTTCCTGGGCTTGGGTGCGTGCCGCCTGCGCAGCCTCGACCCGGGCGCGTGCCGCGCTGAGATCCGCAGCGGCCTTGTCGTAATCCGCCTTGGCGATGAGTTTCTTGTCGTAGACCTCCTTGATCCGCCCGTAGGTCAGCTCGACCTCGGCCAAGCGAGCCCTGGCCTCGGCCAGCGCTGCTTCGGCGGCTTCGGTGCGGGCGCGCTGCTCGACCGCGGTGAGTCGGAGGATGACCGCTCCCTTCTCGACATAGTCACCGACGTCAAAAAACAGTTCCATCACCCGGCCGCTGGTCTGCGCCGCGACGGTGGATTGATCGATGGCTTCCACCGCGGCGTCGAAGGCGGTTTCCCGGGCCACTGGGGCTTGCTGCGCGACGACGGTTGCAAGCGTCGATGCCGGAGCTGTCTGCTCTGCTGCGACGGCGGCAGTCATGATGAGGAAAGTGGGCATCAGGATGAACCCGGCGCGCACCAAAAGTGAGTACAGAGAAGGCATGGCGGCCTCGCGGATGAATGGCAGGAAATCCTGTTTAGCCGGATTGTCCCGGCGGATAGAATGCGGCGCCCGGCTTGACGCCCAGCCGGCGCAGGAGCACGGCCAGCGGACAGAAGCCAGTGTAGGAAGATTGCAGCAGATTGGCGCCGACGAAGGCGGTGAGCCCCATCCAATAGACGCTATGCAACTGTGACAGGACCAGGGAGACCAGCACCATCGTGCCGGCGATACGGAATACCCATTGGTCGATGGTGGGTGAGGTGTTTCGGGACAGAATTGTGGGATGGGTCGTCATGGCAATCTCCTTAGAACAGGCATCAATGAAGCCGGGGGTATGAATGCGGTGGTGCTGGCTCTTCCCGGCGCAGATCGCATGGGGTCACCTTTGGCTTCCTGACTGTCTATCGGCTTGCGTTGCATCATGGCATCGTGCTGCAAAAATGGCCGTGCAGTACCCGGATCAGGTCGAGCGCCGGCCCCGTTGTGACCCGATAGAAGATGGTCTGCGACTCACGCCGGGTGGTGACCAGGCCGTCCTTGCGCAACACGGCCAGATGCTGGGATAGGGCCGACTGCGACAGGGGAATGCGTGCATTGAGCGCGCCGACTGACAGCTCGCCTTCCCCGAGCACGCAGAGGATCTGCAGCCGATGGGGGTTGGCCAGAGCCTTGAGAAGCTCGGTCGCAGATTGGGCATGGCGATCCATATCCTCGGCCGTGGGCAGCGAGGTGATAGTGATAAAAGGCGTATCAGCGCTCATACTTTAGGTATTGCTAAATAAGGTTATCGTAATATAATGAACTTCGTTCCTGGATGCAAACAAGACCGCGCCAGCGGTGGGAGGAGACTCGAATGGCACACGTCGTGGTGATGGGGGCTGGACTGGGCGGTATGCCTGCCGCCTATGAGCTCAGTAATACGTTGGGTGCGGGGCATCAGATTACGTTGATCAACGCCTCCGAGCATTTTCAGTTCACGCCGAGCAACCCTTGGGTTGCAGTGGGCTGGCGCAGGCCGGAGCAGATTCTTGTGCCGATCCGTCCGGTAGTCGAAAAGAAAGGCATCCACTTCATCGCCCAGGCGGTGACGAGCCTCGAACCCCAGGCCAACCGGATAAGCCTCGCCGACGGCCAGACGCTTGATTACGACTATCTCGTGATCACCACCGGCCCCAAGCTCGCCTTCGATGAAATTCCCGGCCTGGGTCCGGCAGGCCATACCCATAGCGTGTGCACCACGCCTCATGCGGAGGAGGCAGGACGCGCCTATGAGGCATTCCTCAAGGACCCCGGTCCCATCGTGATCGGTGCGGCGCAGGGGGCCAGCTGCTTTGGCCCGGCCTACGAGTTCGCCATGATCGTGGACGCCGACCTGCGCCGACGTCGGCTGCGCGATCGGGTGCCGATGACCTTCGTCACCAGCGAACCCTACATCGGTCACATGGGGCTGGGGGGCGTCGGTGATTCCAAGGGTCTACTGGAATCCGAGCTGCGTCAGCGTCACATCAAGTGGATCGTCAACGCCAAGCTGCTGGAAGCCAGTGTGGGCACGGTCAGGGTGGCCGAGCACGATGCCACGGGCGCGGTGATCAAGGAGCACGAGATTCCGTCGCGCTACACCATGTTCATCCCCGCCTTCCGGGGCGTGGAGGCCGTGGCGGCGGTCAAGGAGCTGTGCAATCCGCGCGGTTTCGTGCTGATCGACGAATATCAGCGCAATCCGACTTACCCCAACATCTATTCGGCTGGTGTGTGCGTGGCCATTCCTCCGGTGGATGCAACCCCGATACCAACCGGCGCGCCCAAGACCGGCTATATGATCGAATCCATGGTCACCGCCCTCGTCCACAACATCGAGGGGGCGATAGCGGGCCGTGTGCCGGCGCACAAGGCCACCTGGAATGCCATCTGCCTGGCTGATCTGGGAGACGATGGCCTGGCCTTCGTTGCACTGCCCCAGATTCCGCCCCGCAACGTCACCTGGGCGAAGCAGGGCAAATGGGTGCACTGGGCCAAGATCGCGTTCGAGAAATATTTCATCCGCAAGATGAAGACCGGCAATCCCGAGCCGATTTATGAGAAGTATGTCCTCAAAGTCCTGGGAATCGTGCGGTTGAAGGGTCGGCAGGAATGAAACGCCTGTTCTCCATTGTCCTCGGATTTGCTGCTCTGATCGCTGCCTGTTTTCAAAAGATGCTGGGTGAACGGTTGATGAGTGCCATGGTTGCGGATGGCCCGGTAGCGGCGATCGGGGTCTGCCGGCACGCAGCCCCGGAGATCACCGCGGCTATCGCACGCCACGGTCCCGATGATCAGGCCACGGGCTTATCCATTGGCGATCTTCGTGGTGCCTTTGTCGTTGCGTGGCCCGCAGCATCTGGAGGAAACCGTTCATGATTCGCGTCTGTCCACACTGCGGCGCCAGGAACCGCATTCCGGCGGCCCACCTGGCCGATACCGGTCGGTGTGGCGCCTGCAAGCAGGCCCTGTCGCCTCTGTCTGAACCTTTGGATGCCGACGCCAAGGTTTTTGCCGAGATCCTCCAGGCGACGAAGGTGCCAGTACTGGTAGATTTCTGGGCGCCGTGGTGTGGTCCCTGCAAAATGGCGGGGCCTGAGGTCGCCAAGGCCGCGGCATCTCTTGCCGGGAAGGCTCTTGTGCTCAAAATCAACACCGAAGATCAACCCAGCTTGGCAGCACAATACAACGTGCGCAGCATTCCCAATTTTGCCTTGTTCCGATTCGGGAAGTTGGTGTGGCAGCAGGCTGGATTACTGAATCATCAGCAGCTGGAGCAGATCGTCGGCAAGGGGTGATCGTGCTCCGGTGAATCGCCATTCGGCCGGAATCGGCCGCCGGATAGCGGGTAAAGCGAAATGAAGGCCTGGGAGTTCCGATGGGGCAGGCAATCTGAAAGCGGTCACGCCTCGCCGCAAGATGGGGTTTGAAGTTCGGTGATGGCCGCGGGCATGGACTGCAGTTGCCGACGATGAGAGAGAGGAAAGCGGATGCGTCGGCAATTCATGAGTGTGGTGGTGGCCGGATTTATTGCCAGCCCGGGATGGTGCGGCGAACTTTCGGAAGTGTTGCGGGAAACGCGCGACCACCCCGCGGTGGCCGCTGCAGCGGGACGGGCAGATGCTGCGCGTGAGCAAGTATCCGCAACGCGCAGACGCTACCTGGGTTCCGGGGGTGTCATGGCGGAGGCGGCGCGTTACGAAGACCAACGTTTTGTGGGTGTGCTCTCCCCCGCGGCATTTGCTAATCCCCCCTTTGCCCGCGACCTGCTGAGCTATGGCGTTTCCTATACCGTGCCGATTGATTGGGCCGGTGTCATCGCCGTAGCCTGGCGAGCCGGTGAGTCCAATCTGGCTGCCACCCGTTTTGCCGAACGGCAGATCACCTTGCTGAAACTGCACGGAGCAACCTCCGCCTACGTGCGTTTGCAAGCTCTTCAACAGCAGCAGGAAGTGCTGGCCGTCCAGCGTGAGCGCGTCCGTCAGACCGTGGAGCGTGTCCAGGTTCAGGTGGAAACGGAGCAGGCCTCGACGGCTCAACTGCGTCTGGCGCAGGCGGAACTGGCGCGCTTGCAATCCGATGAAGTGCGGCTGGGTGGGGAGATCGTGGCAGAACAGGCGGCACTGGAGGAGACGACTGGCCGCCAGCTCCTGCCTTCGGAAATGACCATCGGCATCCCGCCATGGAAAAGTGATTCTTCGACCGACTTTCTGCCGAGCGCGCTCGCCAATGCGCAGGCTCAAGCCGCGGCAGCCCAGGCCCACGAATTACGCCGCTCCCTCTGGCCTGCGCTCGCGGCGGGCGCCGAATATGTCCAGTTCGACGGCAACGATTACAGCCCGGATGCGTGGAGTATGTCGGCACGCCTGACCGTTCCCATTGATCCGTCTGCCTGGAAGCGAGTCGCCGCAGCCCAGGCCCAGGCCCGAGCCGCCGCGCAGGAGAAGCAGGCCACCGAGCGGCAAGCACAGCGCGACTGGACTGCCTTACAGTCAGCTTACCAAGCCGCCCGTGCCGACGCCGGTGCGCTGGAAAAGGAAGTAGAAGCGCGCCGCGAGGTGGTGCGCGTCCAGGCCGAGCTGCAACGGGTCGGTTTAGCCTCTCTGGAGGATTTCCTGCGTCAGCAGCGGGATTTGCTGGAGGCGGAGGCGCGGTTGATCCAAGCACGGGCGGGG
>JBATEM010000393.1:0-1987 GCA_049664005.1 Candidatus Macondimonas sp. | reverse complement strand
GGGATGGCTGGATCACGCTGGAATCGGGCCTGGAGGCGGGAGAAAACGTGCGCCGGGCGGGCGAGGATCTCCCGGAGGGCCGAGAGGCGGTACCGGCGAGCCGATCCCTGGATGCGCGGCAGATCGCCTTGGTGGCAGCGCTCGGCATCGGGGTGGTCACCGTGGTTCGGCCGGTGCGAGTGGGCATATTGTCCACCGGCTCGGAATTGCGCCCGTTCGGCGAGGCGCTCGCGCCGGGCGATTTGTACGACAGCAACCGGCCCATGCTGGCCGCGCTATTGCAGCGTCCCAGCGTGGCTCTGGAGGATCTGGGTTCGGTGCCCGACGATCCGCGTCAACTGGCGGCGCGGCTTGGCCAGGGCGCTGATCTGGATC
This sequence comes from Candidatus Macondimonas sp., assembly GCA_049664005.1. Lineage (GTDB taxonomy): Bacteria > Pseudomonadota > Gammaproteobacteria > UBA5335 > UBA5335 > Macondimonas. The sequence continues at coordinate 1,612 of JBATEM010000393.1, read as the reverse complement.
TGTTGATCGCCAGCGGTGGCGTGTCGGTGGGGGAGGCGGACTGGGTGCGGCCCGTGCTGGCCGAGATGGGGCATCTGGATTTCTGGCGCGTCGCCATCAAGCCCGGCCGGCCGCTGGCCTTTGGGCGCCTGGGCCGGAGCTGGTTTCTGGGGCTGCCGGGCAATTCGGTGTCGGCCTATGTGACTTTCCAACTGTTTGTGCTGCCCGTGCTGGAGCGCTTGGCGGGGATGCCCGTTCGCCCGCCGGTCAGCCTGCGCGCGCCACTGCTGGCGCCGCTGCGGCATCGACCGGGACGGACCAGTTTTTTGCGCGCCCGCTGGGAGCGTGCCGCCGAGGGGGCCTGGGGGGTATTCCCCTTTCCCGGTCAAGGTTCAGCCATGCTGAGCACCCTGGCCCAGGCAGATTGCCTGATTGAACTGCCCGCCGACCGGGCCACCTTTGAAGTCGGCGAGTCGGTCAAGGTCTGGCGGCTGCCGAGCTGAAGCGGGGCTCCCCGTCCTCTCCACGGCCTTTTCTCATGGGGTCAACCGGTATGCGCGCCCACACGCAGGCGCAACAAGCCTTCCTGGGCGCTGGAGGCGATCCGTTCGCCGTTGCGATTGTAGAAACCGCCCTGGTTGAAGCCGCGCGCGCCCGAGGCGCTGGGGCTTTCCATGTGGTAGAGAATCCAGTCGTCAATGCGGAATGGGCGATGGAACCACAGGGCGTGGTCGATGCTGGCGCCTTGCAGGTTGCCCTGGAAAAAGGTGATGCCGTGGGGCAACAGGCTGGTGCCCAGCAGGTTGAAGTCCGAGGCATAGGCGAGCAGGGCACGATGCAGGCCCGGATCATCGGGCAGCGGGCTGTTCACCCGCAGCCAGATTTGCTGGAGGGGATCGCGCCGCTCGGGGGTGAAGAAATCCACCGGCGCCACCGGGCGCATTTCGATGCCGACTTCGCGGTTCAGGAAGCGCCGCAGCGGCTCCGGCACCCGCTCGGCGAGGCGGGCACGCAGCTCATGTTCGGTGGGCAGCGCTTCCGGCGGCGGTGCTTCCGGGCCGGGAGCCTGGTGGCTGAGCCCCTGTTCCTCGATCTGGAACGAGGCCGACAGGGTAAAGATGGGCTTGCCGTGCTGGATGGCGAGCACGCGCCGGGTGCTGAAGCTCTTGCCGTCGCGCAGGCGCTCGACCTGGTAGAGGATAGGCGCCTTCATGTCGCCGGGGCGCAGGAAGTAGGCGTGCAGGGAGTGCGCCGGCCGCTCGGCAACTACCGTGCGCTGGGCGGCGACCAGCGCCTGCCCGACCACTTGTCCGCCAAAGACGCTGAAGCCGCCCAGATCCGCGCTCGCGCCGCGAAACAGATTGTCTTCCAGCACTTCCAGATCCAGTTGGTCCAGCAGGGTTTGCAGGGCTGGCGACATGGGGTTCTCCCGGGATAGAAACAAGGTGGGGCCAAACACCAAGCTTAGCCAACCCTGGCGCTGTGTGATACGCCGGCAGGGGGGGATTTATGGTCTAATGCGCCGCTATGTTTCGTCCCTTCGAGCTCTTCATTGGCCTGCGCTACAGCCGTTCCCGGCGGCGCAACCATTTCATCTCCTTCATCTCGCTGATTTCCATGCTCGGCGTGGGCT
>JBATEM010000392.1:0-3587 GCA_049664005.1 Candidatus Macondimonas sp. | reverse complement strand
GCAGGGTGCCGGCCGTGGTCGCCTGGGCGGTGAGAAGGGTCGCATCGGCCTCATCCAGGTCGCGGCGGCTCTCCACCCCCACGGTCAGGCTGCGCAGCCGGGTATCGGGGCCGTCTTCTTCCTTGGGGGCATGAAAGCGGTAGCGCAGTTCCTCGCAGGCCATCACGGTTTCGCGCACTTTCCAGCCGAGATCGCGGCCACGCACCGGTAGTTCGGTCAGATAGGTGGTGACATCACGTGCGCCACTACGGCGGAGGGCGCGCAGGGCCGCACGGCTCGCCTGGCGATAGCGGGCATCGTCGAATTCCCGTTCCTTGCCACACCCGACCAGCAACACCCGGTCGCACAAGGTATTGGGGAGGTTGTGCAGCAGCAGCGTCTGTTCTGGCTTGCCGTCCATGTCACCGCGCCGCAGGATGCCTCCGAGTACGCCGCCACTGGCTTTGTCCAGGGTTTCCGCGGCATCGGAAAGTCGGCGGTGCTCGAAGACCCCCACGATCACACAGGCAACGCGCTGTTTTTCAGGGCTGCCGCTTTTGGCTGCGTATTCCACCTTTGCGCTCTCCGTGTAGACTTGTGCCCCGCGTTGCTTCGCAACGGCCGGGCGTGTGGCGGGTCGAATTGTCGCAGCGGCGCTCCCCGGGGGGGCGGCTGCATGATGCATCATTTTATGAGAAATCCCGTTTTTTTTGAATCATCGGGCGGAATTCCCTGATGCCTCGGATATTTTCCCATTATCTGCTGCGGGAGGTTGGCTTTTGGCTGGTCTCGGTGTTGGCGGCGGTGTTGCTGGTGCTGATCGGTGGAATTTTCGGCCGATTGCTGGCGGCGGCTGGCGCCGGGGAACTGGCGCCTGAGGTGGTCGGTTGGCTCATCCTGTTCACTCTGCCCGAGCAGTTGGCTCTGGCGCTGCCGATTGCCTTGCTGCTGGCGATTGTTTTTGGCGTGGGTCGGTTGTATCGGGACCATGAGGCGTTCGCCCTGGCAGGCAGCGGCTTTGGCCCCGAACATTATTTGCGCCCGCTGCTGCTGCTGGCCTTGGTGCTGGCGATTCCGGTGGGCGCGCTGTCCTTGTCCGTCGCGCCCTGGGCGGCGCGGCAAACGCTGGTCCTGCGTGAAGCGGGTGAACAGGAGGCCAGTTTGAGCCTGTTGCAACCAGGGCGTTTCCTGTCGTTTCAGGGTGGGCAGGCGGTGTTTTATGCCGAACAGGCCGATCGCGCGACGGGGCGTCTGGAAGACATTCTGATCCGTTTCCGGGAAGACGATCAGGGCGTGGTCATCCGGGCGCGCCAGGGCTGGACCCGCCGCGCGCCGGATGGGGCCCGGGAACTGGTGCTGAAAGACGGTTGGCGTTACACCGGTATCCCGGGTGCTGCCGCCTATCAGGTGGTTCGGTTCGAGACCCATGTGGCCCGCTATCACCTGCCCCAGCTTTTGCCCAAGCTCAGCAAGCGCAGCATGCAGCCGCTCAGCCAGCTTCTGAAGGCGGGTGGTGCCGCCGACTGGGCGGAGATTCATCGCCGTTTGGCGGCGCCTGTTTCGCTGTTGGGGTTTGCGTTGCTGGCGCTCCCGCTGGCGCGGACACCGCCGCGGCGGCGCGGCAATGGTCTGCTCTGGGCGGTGCTGGCCTATGTGGTGTTCGGGAATCTCCTGGGCGTGGGCCGGTCGTGGCTGGAACAGCAACTGGTTCCAGCCTGGGTGGGCCTGTGGTGGGTCCATGTGTCCGTGGCGGGGACGGGATTGCTGCTGTTGGCCTACCAGAATGGCCGGATCCGTCGTTTGCCGGTCCGCTTCCGCCTGCGTGGAAAGCCATCATGAACCGGTTTGAGCGTTATCTGTTGCGCAATATGCTCGCTGGCGTGGGGACAGTGCTGCTGGTCATGTCGGCGCTGGTGGTGTTCGTCAACGTATTGAGCCAGATCGAGGATCTCCATGACACAGGCTTCAGCGCCGGCCAACTGTTGTTCTATGTGAGCCTGCGCCTGCCGGGGTTCCTGTTCCAGACGATCCCGATTGCTGCGCTGATTGGCACGCTGCTGGGGCTGGGCAGCCTGGCGGTGCAGCGTGAACTGATCGCCATGCAGGTGCTTGGCTTGTCGATTTGGCGGATGGCGCGTGCGGCGCTGCTGGCGGCGCTATTGGTCGGTGCGGGCGCCTGGGTGTTGGGAGATGTCGTGGCGCCGCGTGCCGATGCAATGGCGCGGCAGATGCGGGATGCCCAGCGCCTGGGGGGCGTCGGCGCGCTTCTGGCCAATCAGGTCTGGTTGCGGGATGGCGCCTATTTCATCCGGGTCGATCGGCTGGTCAGTCCTCGCCTTCTGCGCGGCGTCGAGGTGATGGAATTCGGCGAGGGAGGGCAACTCCGGCAAATCGTACGCGCGCCCCGGGCGGTGGTGGAGCCGGATGGTTGGCTGCTGTTTGATGGCAAAGGCACCCGTTTTGAGGGAGAGGGCGCCACCATGTTCCAACAAGCGCAGCAGCTCTGGCCGTTGCGGATCGAACCTCAGATGGTGGAGGTGCTGGCGGTCAAGCCGGAAACCCTGACCTTGGCCGAGCTGTGGCGGCAAATGCAATTCCTGAAAGAAAACGGCCTGCAAACGGCATCCTTTGCAGCCCTGTTCTGGTCACGACTGATTACCCCGGTCAGCGTGTTGCCGATGATGTTGTTGGCCTTGCCGCTTTTGCTGGGCGGATTGCGCGACAGCAGTATGGTACGTCGTGTCGGGATCGGCGTGGGCATCGGGGCGGTTTACTATCTGGTCAATCTCACCGTGGGTGGCGGCGGCGCCGTGCTGGGCTTGCCAGTCGTCGTCAGTGCCTGGTTGCCGACGGGGCTGCTGAGCCTGTTGGCCCTTTGGTCTCTGTCGCGCAGCCGTTGATCGCCTCAATCGGTGCGCAACAGCGGCGGCAGGGTGTTTCCGGCTTTGGGCAGCACCACAACACGAGTGCGCGAGAGCCGGTCGTGCCAAGTGAGGTGCTCGCGGTCCACCCATTGCCAGAGGAATCCCAACCCCAAGCAAAGCCAGGAGAAGAGGGCGGCGAGGTAGCGGAAGGTAGCGGCGCGCCAGCCGATGGGACGACCCGCTGGGGTTTGCACCTGAATACGCCACGCGCGCATCCCCAGGGTTTGCCCGTCCCGGGTCCAGAACCAACCGAAGAAGGCCCAGCCGATCAGGAGCAGGTACAGGGTGTAGACCGGATCTCCGGCTGGAACCGCTTCGCCGTGGGTCAGGAACAGCAACGGGAAGGTTGCCCCCATCCAAAGCGCGCCCAGCAGCAGGCTGTCGTAGAAGATGGCGGCCAATCGCCTGATCAGTCCGCAGGGCGGAGCAACGGCTGGCAACGCGTTTGGTTTGTCCATGGCGCTCCCTAGGGGTTTCGAACCCCTGTTTTCGCCGTGAGAGGGCGACGTCCTGGGCCACTAGACGAAGGGAGCAGGGGCTGGATGATCCTGATTAAGGTGTCAGGATGTGCGCGTCATGTTAAATTAAACCCCATCAAAATTCACCTCCAGCCTGAGTCTGCGTGCACGATTCCCCCCATCATACGGCCCCATCCGCCACTTCTCCCGGCCTCGTCATCGTTCC
>JBATEM010000391.1:0-6201 GCA_049664005.1 Candidatus Macondimonas sp. | reverse complement strand
GGAGCGACTGGCCATGACTTCCGCTCATCGCGGCACGATCTTCCTGGAAACGGCGCGCATCGTCGCCCATCACTCGCCGGCTCCGGAACAATGGCTGCTCACGCTGGAAGCACCGGAATGCGCCCGGCGCGCCGCACCCGGCCAGTTCGTTCACCTGCAATGCGATCCGGCGCTGCCCATGCGCCGTCCCCTGTCACTGTTGCGCGTCAACCCGGATCAGGGCTGGGTCGAAATCCTCTACAAGGTGATAGGCCAGGGCACCCGGCAACTGGCCCAGCAGCAAACCGGGCAAGCTTTGAGCGTCATGGGACCCATTGGCCAGCCGTTTCGTCCCGATCCCCAGCGCCCGCGCGCGCTGTTGCTCGGCGGCGGGGTGGGCATGCCGCCGATGATTTTCCTGGCCGACCGGTTGCGCCGGGATCCGCAGGCGAAACCCTGTGTCTTTCTCGGCTCCGAACTGCCTTTTCCCTTCCCCATCCGCCCCTCGCGGGTGCTCATCCCCGGCCTGCCGGCCGATGCCATCGGCACCCTTGCCCTGCTGGAGGACTGGGGCATCCCCTGCCGCCTGAGCAGTGCCCGTGGCCAACCCGGCTGCCATGCGGGCTATGTCACCGATCTGGCGCGCGCCTATCTGACGCCGCTCGACGCGGCGACGCGGGACCAGACGGCGCTGTACGCCTGCGGCCCCGAACCCATGCTGCGCGCGGTCGCTGGGCTGGCACGCGAGTTCGACCTGCCCTGCCAAGTGTCGCTGGAGGAATTCATGGCCTGTGCCGTCGGCGGCTGCGCCGGCTGCGTGGTGCCCGTGCACACCCCAAAAGGCAAGGCCATGAAGCGCGTTTGTGTTGATGGCCCCGTCTTTCCCGCCGAGGCGGTCTATCCTGCTTGAGGAAGGGGCCGGTTTGGCTGTTGCGGAATAGGTGTGATCGACAGGTGCTTAGGGTGTTTACAACGTTCGACATGACCGAGAGCCTTTGTGTGGTCCCGTTCTGTCAAATACTTAGGCGCACCACGAAGTGCAATACAAGACGCCTTTTTGGGTGTCTAATTATAGTTGGACGGACTTGCCGGAGGACCAGCGTGAAGAGTCTGGATCGCCTTAGCCTTATCGATAGAATTGGGCGAGAGTTGCAGGCGCGTATGTCCTATGCGGACATCAACGCCTATCTCAAAGCGTCGGGCATCGACACCAGCAAGCCGACATCAGGGGTAAACAGCAAGTGGGTATACACGAAGGAACTACTGGCGGACGTACCTGCGCAAGCAGTGCTTCGGATTGCCGATGAACTCGAGATACCCCACACCTACACAGTTACGGCAACCAAGGAAACGGTCGAGGCGACCTTCTGGGAGCCGCACTACTTCCGTTTGTTCCTCAGCCATCTTTCTTCTTTCAAGGGTACCACGGCGGCACTACAAGCCGCGCTTCGGCGGTTTGGCATTACAGCATTCGTTGCTCACGTGGACATTGAACCGACCAGAGAATGGCAGGACGAGATCGAGGCTGGCCTTTTTTCGATGGATGCTTTAGTTGCCATCCTGATACCGGGTTTCAAAGAGAGCAGCTGGACAGACCAGGAGGTCGGGGTCGCAGTTGGTCGTGGCGTGCTCGTCATCCCCGTTATCCGAGGACTGAATCCGTACGGGTTCATCGCCAAGTACCAAGGCTTACAGGCAAACGGCAAGAGCGTGTCGCAGGTTGCGCTCGACATCTTCGAGATCCTAGTTGGGTCTCCAAAGACCCGCGGGCGAATGCTGACCTGTCTCGTAGACACCACGCTTCAGTCTGGCCAAGAGAATGATGCGCTTGAGAAGCTCGGGCATTTGGGGGCCGTACGTGACCTGCCGTCGGCATACCTCGAGAGGCTTCGCGAGGGTGCGGCTACAGCCGGGATTTTCGCGAAGGGTCCATGTCTGGACAAGCTGAACCAGCTTCTCGTTAAGAATGGCTTGCAGAAGGTCGCGGGCCAGGAGGCGGAAGCATTCGCGCTAGATGAGGAGATTCCGTTCTAATGAGGGCGCCGTCCAACAATGCGCTCCAGCCGACCACTCAACCGCTACGCGGTTTCGCGTCGGCTGAGCTTGGTCGTTGGGCCTTAACAGCGAGAAGATAGCAGCATGCCAATTCCTGATTTCCAGTCCTGCATGCTGCCGATCCTCAAGCTCGCCGCAGATCGCAATGAGCATTCTTTATCGGAGGGCCGCGAAGTTCTGGCCGCTCATTTCGGTCTAACAGACGAAGAACGCTCGGAGATGCTCCCAAGCGGGAGACAGCGCCGCTTTGACAACCGGGTCGCTTGGGCGAAGGTCTATTTGGAGCAGGCGGGCCTCCTGACGAGTTCGCGGAGAGCCCATTTTGTCATCGCAGATGATGGACTACAGCTACTCGCGCAGAATCCCGTCCGCATTGATATCCCGCTGTTGGAGAACTATCCAAAATTTCAAGAGTTTCGGTCCGCTTCACGAAAATCAGATAGTACCGAGGCAGCGGCAGCGCTGGTATCAATTGAAGATCATGGCGCCACCCCAGAGGAAACGCTGGAGCAGGCGTATCAGAGCATTCGCGCTGAACTTGCGTCGGAGCTGCTGCTGCGAGTCAAAGCATGTTCTCCGCAATTCTTTGAAGAGCTTGTTGTGGAACTACTTTTGAAGATGGGCTACGGCCGCAATCGTACGGAGGCAGGTCGTGCCATAGGGCGGTCTGGCGACGAAGGCATCGATGGCATCATCAGCGAGGATCGTCTCGGCCTCGAAACGATATACATCCAAGCAAAGCGTTGGGAGGGTACCGTCGGCCGCCCCGAGATACAAAAGTTCGTGGGAGCGCTCCACGGGAAGCGGGCGAGGAAAGGAGTGTTCATTACCACCGGCGTGTTTTCCAGTGAGGCCAAAGACTATGTTTCTCACATTGAACCACGCGTCGTTCTGATCGATGGCCGCGAGCTTGCGGAGTACATGCTTGATCTGAATCTCGGTGTGACGCCAAAGACAAACTACGAGGTTAAGCGCATTGACTCCGACTACTTCAGCGATGAGTAGCCGGTCCAAAAATGCGTTCCAGCCGACCGCGAGGGTCTGCAGAAGCGGGGGGGACGTCGGGGGCAGACTCGATCTAATCTTTAATTCCAATCCCCGAATGAAGCAACCGATTCATCCTGAATCGTCACCAGCCTGCGCTTGAGCCTGTCACGCCGTGCGCGCCATACTGGGGCACAGCCGGTCAAGGAAGGGAGCAAAGCGTCATGGCATCGAAGGTGTATCCGGTTTTCGAGGACTTCGCCCGCACCGCGCGGATCGATGCGGTGCGCTATGAGGCGCTTTACCGGCAATCGGTGGCGCAACCGGAGGCCTTCTGGGCGGCGCGGGCACGGGAGTGCGTGAGCTGGATGCAGCCCTTCGAGCGGGTGCTGGACTGGCATTGGGACGCCCGGCAGGTGCGGACGCGCTGGTTCGATGGCGGCCGGCTCAATGTGTCCCAGAACTGCCTGGACCGCCATCTGGAAGCGCGCTGCGACAAGACAGCCATTCTCTGGGAGGCCGACGCGCCGGGCCAGTCCCGGCGCATCAGCTACCGCGAGCTGCATGAAGCGGTGTGCCGCCTGGCCAATGTGCTGCGGGCGCAGGGGGTGCGCAAGGGTGACCGCGTGTGCCTCTACCTGCCGATGATCCCCCAGGCCGCCATCGCCATGCTGGCCTGCACCCGCATCGGCGCCGTCCATTCGGTGGTGTTCGGCGGATTTTCCGCCACTGCGCTGCGCGACCGCATCCAGGATGCGGACTGCCAAGTGGTGATCACGGCCGATGCGGCGCGGCGCGGCGGCAAGACGGTGCCCCTCAAGGCGCAGGTGGACGAAGCGCTGGCCGAGTGCCCCAACGTCCGAAATGTGATTGTGGTGCGTCATACCGGCGCGGACATCGCCTGGCAGGACGGCCGCGACCTCGATTATCAAGTGCTGGCAGACGCTGCCGATCCGGACTGCGCGCCCGAGCCGATGGCAGCCGAAGATCCCCTCTTCATCCTCTACACCTCGGGCTCCACCGGCAAACCCAAGGGCGTGCTGCACACCACCGGCGGCTATCTGGTCTATGCGGCGAGCACCTTCGCCGATGTATTCGATTACCGCGAATCGGATGTGTTCTGGTGTACGGCCGATGTGGGCTGGATCACCGGGCATTCCTATGTCGTCTACGGGCCGCTGTGCAACGGCGCCACCACGGTGATGTTCGAGGGCGTGCCCACCTATCCGGACGCCGCGCGTTGCTGGCAGGTGATCGACCAGCACCAGGTGACGACGTTCTACACCGCACCCACCGCCATCCGCGCCTTGATGGCCTTTGGCGATGCCCCGCTGGCGGGCACGTCTCGCGCCAGCCTGCGCCTGCTCGGCACGGTCGGCGAACCCATCAATCCGGAGGCCTGGGAGTGGTATTTCCACAAGGTCGGTGGCGCCCGCTGCCCCGTGGTGGACACCTGGTGGCAGACCGAAACGGGCGGGACCCTGCTCTCTCCCCTGCCCGGCGCCACCCCGCTCAAGCCCGGCGCGGCCACCCGGCCCCTGTTCGGCGTCCAGCCAGTATTGCTGGATGAGGCGGGCCGCGAATTCGATGGCCCCGGCGAGGGGCGGCTGGCGCTGAAATTCCCCTGGCCCGGCATGGCGCGCACCGTCTACGGCAACCACGCCCGTTTCGTGGAAACCTATTTTTCCGCCTACCCCGGCTACTACTTCACCGGCGATGGCGCGCGCCGCGATGCGGATGGCGACTACTGGATCACCGGCCGAGTGGACGATGTGCTGAACATCTCCGGGCACCGGCTGGGCACGGCCGAGATCGAAAGCGCCCTGGTACTGCATCCCGCCGTGGCGGAAGCGGCGGTGGTCGGTTTCCCCCATCCCGTCAAGGGCCAGGGCATCCACGCCTATGTCACCCTGATGGAAGGCATCGATCCCGACCCCGCGCTGGAGAACGAACTGAAGGCCCTGGTGGCGCGGGAAATCGGTCCCATCGCCCGGCCCGACGTGATCCAGTTGGCGCCGGGCCTGCCCAAGACCCGCTCGGGCAAGATCATGCGTCGCATCCTGCGCAAGCTCGCCGCCGGCGAGACCGAGGGGCTGGGCGACACATCCACCCTGGCCGATCCCGGCGTGGTGGACAGCCTCAGGCCAGCCGAGCCGAAGAATGAATGAGAAAACCTGCTCGAGCGGCCGGCAAGCATTCAACCCAACCGTAAAGAAAACCGGTAGCCGCCGGGAACTGATCTCGACCACCAGGGTCATCTTGAAGGCGCTGTGTCGTGCGCCTACCAGGAGTTTTCCATGCAGCGAGCGCCAATAAGCGAGAGGCCCCCCGACCTGAGGGAGCGCTATGGCCAAGTGCGTGGATTGTCGGAATTCCTGTGCGCCCCGCTCACCGCCGAGGACATGGTGATCCAGTCCATGCCCGACGTGAGTCCGCCCAAGTGGCACTTGGCGCATACGACCTGGTTTTTCGAAACGTTCATCGTCGCGCCGAACCTGCCGGGTTACCGCCCGTTTCATCCCCGCTACGGCTTTCTGTTCAACTCCTATTACAACCAGATCGGCCCGTTTCACGCGCGGGCCCGGCGCGGCCTGCTGGCCCGGCCCACCACCGACGAAGTGCTCGCCTACCGGGCGCATGTGGACCGGCAGCTGCTTGCCCTGCTGGACACGCTGGACGCGGCGGGCTGGGCGCGCCTGGCGCCGCTGCTGGAACTCGGCCTCCACCACGAGCAGCAGCACCAGGAGCTGCTGCTGATGGATGTGAAGCACAACTTCCACGCCAATCCGCTGCGGCCGGCCTATCGCGAGGATCTGCCGCAGACCGCTGCGGACACCGCGCCCGCCGTCAATTTCCTGTCATGCGACGGCGGCATGGTGCAGATCGGACACGGTGGACCGGGGTTTGCCTTCGACAACGAAACACCGCGCCACCGCGCTTTCCTGCAGCCGTATCGTCTGGCCGATCGCCTGGTGACCTGCGACGACTACCTCGACTTCATCGCCGCAGGTGGTTATCAAACGCCCGAACTGTGGCTGTCGGACGGCTGGGCCACCGTGCAGGCGCGCGGCTGGACGGCGCCGCTGTACTGGGAATTGGATGAGGGCGCCTGGCAGGTCTTCACGCTCGGCGGGCTGCGCCCGCTCGACCCGGCCACGCCGGTCAGTCACCTGAGCTTCTACG
>JBATEM010000390.1:0-2334 GCA_049664005.1 Candidatus Macondimonas sp. | reverse complement strand
GGCGGGCCACGTAGGGCGCATAGCGCGCGCGCACCTGCAGGCGCCATCCGCCCGCCACTTCCACCAGCTCCAGGGCACGCTGGGCGCAGCTTTCCATCAGCCAGGTCAGGGCGGCGGACAATTCCGCAGCGTTCAGGGGCTCGGGCGCAAACAGGCTCGCCAGTCGGACCGCCGGGATCGGTTCGCCGGCAGCCGAGAGCGCCGCTTCCAGGATACGCCCCCGTTCTGCCCGGAGATCCTCCGCCCAGGGGTCGGGTCGTTCATCCATCAGGGTCAATTCCGGCGAGCTGCAGCCTGAACGGGGCGGCAGGATCGGGCTGGTGTGCGGTGACGCGCTGTTCCCGGATCAGCTCCAGGACCGCCAGAAAAGTCACCACCAGCCCCAGTCGGCCTTCTTGCCGAGTCCACAGGGCGTCGAGGGTCAGCGGGCCGGCTGCGCCGTCGAGGCGCGCCAGCACCGCTGACATGCGTTCGCGGATGGAGAGAACCTCGCCGCGGATGGTGTGGTGGGTGAACAGGGCGCTGCGCTGGATCAGCGCCGCGAAGGCCAGGGCCAGATCGCGGGCGGCCACCTGCGGCGGCGGGCGTTCGGGAACCCATTCCGAGACGGCAACCGCCATTGGAAACAGATCCCGTTCCAGTCGCGGCAGGGCGTCCAACTGATCCGCCGCACTGCGGATGCGGGCGTATTCCTGTAGCCGCCGCACCAGTTCGGCCCGCGGATCCTCCGCTTCCTCATCCGTCTGTGCGGGCGGGCGGGGCAGCAGCAGCCGCGACTTGATCTCCGCCAGCCAGGCCGCCATCAGCAGGTATTCCGCGGCCAGTTCCAGGCGCAGCGATTGCAGCAGATCGATGTAGCCCATGTATTGCCGGGTGATCTCGGCCACCGGGATGTCCAGAATGTCCAGGTTCTGGCGCCGGATCAGATAGAGCAACAGGTCCAGCGGGCCTTCGAAACTCTCCAGCACCACCTCCAGCGCGTCGGGAGGGATGTAGAGATCCTGCGGCAGGCGCGTCAGCAGCTCGCCGCGCACCCGGGCGTGGACCAGCGCGGTGGACAGGGTCTCGATGCCCCGCGCCGCGGTTTCCGGCATGGCGGACTCGATCAAGAGGCGCGCAATCCCATGGCTTGGCGGACCTCGGTCAAGGTGGCGCGGGCCTGATCGCGGGCCTGTTCGGCGCCTTCGGCCAGGATCGTGTCGACACGGTCCCGATCCTCGCTGAACTCCCGGGCGCGGGCCTGGATCGGCGCCAGTTCGGCCGTGATTGCCTCGATCAGGGGCTTCTTGCAATCCAGGCAGCCGATGCCGGCAGTGCGGCAACCGGTTTGCACCCAATTCTGCGTGGTTTCATCGGAATACACCTGGTGCAGCGCCCAGACCGGGCAGCGGGTGGGTTCGCCCGGATCGGTGCGGCGCACCCGGGCCGGGTCCGTGGGCATGGTGCGCAGTTTCTGGGCCACCTGGTCCAAAGGTTCACGCAGGGCGATGGTGTTGCCGTAAGACTTGGACATTTTCTGGCCATCCATCCCCGGCAGGCGCGGCGCAGACGTCAACAACGCCTGGGGCTCGACCAGGATCTGGCGCGCGCCACCTTCCAGATAGCCCAGCAAACGCTCGCGGCTGTCGGGGGGCAGCACGCTTTGCGCCTCGACCAGTCTTCTCGCTGCGGTCAAGGCCTCGCCATCGCCCTGTTCCTGGTAGCGTTGGCGCAGTTCGCGGTAACGCCGGGCCGTTTTCGGGGCCAGCCGCTGCAGCGCGTCCTCAATCCTTTGTTCAAGGTCTGTTTCCCGGCCGAAGAGATGGTTGAAGCGGCGGGCGATCTCGCGGGTGAGCTCCACGTGCGCCACCTGATCCTCGCCCACGGGCACGCGGGCGCCGTGGTAGATCAGGATGTCCGCACTCTGCAGTACCGGGTAGCCCAGGAAACCATAGGTGGCCAGGTCGCGTTCCTTGAGCTTTTCCTGCTGGTCCTTGTAGGTTGGCACCCGTTCCAGCCAGCTCAGGGGCGTGATCATGGACAGCAGCAGGTGCAGCTCGGCGTGTTCGGGAACCTGGGACTGGATGAAAATCGTGGCCTGGTTCGGATCGATTCCCACCGCCAGCCAGTCGATCACCATCTCGAAGGTGAGCTGGGCGATCTGCCCCGGGTTTTCATAATGCGTGGTCAACGCATGCCAGTCGGCGGCGAAGAATAGGCATTCGGTTTGTTGCTGAAGCTGCAGCCAGTTTTTCAGCACGCCGTGGTAGTGGCCCAGGTGCAGCGCGCCGGAGGGGCGCATGCCCGAAACCACGCGGCCAGCGGCGGGAAGTTGATCGTTCACAAGCGCTCCAT
>JBATEM010000389.1:0-3773 GCA_049664005.1 Candidatus Macondimonas sp. | reverse complement strand
CCCTTGTTTGCCAATCCGCCTTACTTTCTGGGCCAGGACTTTTCCCTGGTCGATGTCACCATGGCGCCCCTGCTGTGGCGTTTGCCGCATTGCGGGATCGAGCTGACGCCCCAGGCTGCCGCATTGCGGGATTATGCCGAGCGGCTGTTCCAGCGACCGGCGTTTGCCCGCAGTTTGTCGCCGCAAGAAAGCGCCATGCGGCCCCTTTCCCCCTGAGGCATTGGTCGTCATGCGTTCCCGGAAGCCCTATCTCCTGCGCGCCATCCATGAATGGATTTGTGACTGTGGGATGACCCCTCATGCGCTGGTCGACTGTAATCGACCCGGCGTCCAGGTTCCCCCGGAGGTGATCAAGGACGGACAGGTGGTTCTCAATCTGTCGCCGATGGCCGTTCACAACCTGACCCTGACCAATGAATTGGTGGGATTCTCGGCCCGATTCGGCGGGCAGGTGCGTCAGGTGAGCTTCCCGCCGACCGCCGTGCTGGCGATCTACGCCAAGGAAAACGGCCAGGGCCTGATGTTCGGGGAGGCGGATGACGGCGACGATCCGCCGCCGGAGCAGCCTCCCGCCGATGCTTCCAAGGGTGGGGGTGGGGGTGCTCGACCGCGGCTCAGCGTGGTGAAGTAGACGCCTCTTGGCGCGTGGACGGGATCATCAACCCCTTCAGCCGTCCGCGCCAAAGGCATTGCGTATCCATTTGATGCGCGCTTCGGGGAGCTTGCCCTGCAGAGACACCACATCGAAGCGCATGGGGCGTGCGGCGTGCCGGGGGTGATGCAGCAGGTAGGTGCGGGCAGCCAGCAGCAGGCGTTTTTGCTTGCTTGCGGTGACCGTTTCCTCCGGCGTCCCGAAATCGGCGCTTGCGCGGTGGCGAACTTCGACGAACACCAGCATCCCCGAGCCTTCCATGACCAGATCCAGCTCCCCGCCACGACATCGATAATTGCGTGCCAACAGCGCAAGCCCGTGCGCCTGCAGATAAGCCAGTGCCCGCTCTTCAGCCCATGCACCTGGATTGGCTGTCATGGAGCGGCCATCGACGCCGGTTCATCGGCTGGCAATCCGGGTACCACTCGCCCATTGGCGAAATAGGCCCAGGGCAGGTCGTGACGTTCTATGCGTCCGTCCGGTGTCATGGACAGCATGCCCGTTGCCCCCGCCAGATGCAGTTCCTGCAGGGCGGGATTGTCGGCCAATTGTTGCCAGATGTGATAGGCATCGAAACCGAAGGCCTGCATGCGCGCGAACGCGGAATCAACGCCCGTTTGCGCCCCCCGGTTCGCCGAGAGCAGCCAGGGCATTTCCGGGAAACGCACGGCATCCAGATCCAAGTCGGCTACCTCGTCATGGGTTCCGGCATCAATCGCAGAGGTGGCATAGATGGGCATGTTGCCGGCGCCCACGAAACGGATCTGGGGGCGCAGCAGGCGCGCTTGAGGCGCAAAGGCAGCCAGAAAGAGCATGTCCGCATCGCTCGCGCCGGCCCACCCCTGCTTCAGCGGCGCCTGGAAATCGGATTCGGTGGGCGCGTAGCGGGTAATGTGGCGTATCCGGCCACCGCGGGCGGTGAAAGCGCTGTCAAAAGCCATCAGCAGGCGCTCTCCCCATTCATTGCGGGGGATGATGACCCAGGCCTGTCGACGGCCACTGGCCAGAGCCCGTTGGGCCACAGTGCGCGCCTCTTCCTCGGGCGGTAACCCGAACTGGACCAGTCCGGCCCGGGTGACATCCGCTCGATTCAAGGCCAGCATCGGCAAGTTGGCGGGAACTGCCCGCACCACCGCCTCAACCGCCGGCTTGTCCAGAGGGCCAATGAGCGAGTGGGCGCCGACCGCCAGCGCCTGATTCGCTGCGGCGGTCGCGCTGGCAGGTTGATCCCCGATGGGGAAGAATTTCAGCGTGGGTCGTTGTTCCGGCGCCTGCTCCAGATAGGCTCGCAGGAGTCCGTCCTGAATGGCCCGGCCGGCGCTCCCCAATCGGCCCTCGGTGGGCAGCAGCAGGGCGATGATCGTCCCCTCGCTGGGGCCGGGCGTGAAGTATGCCGCAGGATTTGCGGTTGGCGGCGCATCCTTCATCGGTGCTTGGTTCAGTGCTTGCGCTTGGGATAGGAGCGCCAGCGCCTCCAGGCGTCGTGACTCCAGCGGTGGGGGAAGCGGCCCAGCGGCCCGCTTCAGCCAGCGTCGGGCCTCCTCAGGGCGCTGCTGGGCCAGTCGGATTTCCCCTATCAGCAGGGCGTAGCGGACCTGCTGATCTGCCGTTCCGGGGGTCTCGGCCAGTGCTTCCAGCACTTGGGCGGCGCGCTGGATTTCCTGCCTCTGCAGCCAGCCCTGTGCTGCCGCCAGTCCCGCTTCGATCCGGGCATCGCCCGTGGCGGTGTCGAAAGCGGCTTGCTGAATCCAGGGGTTTGAGCCGGCGCCGGCAGCAGTTTGTGGGGTTTGCGGTTGCAGGGCGGAAGGTGGCGTGCATGCGGTCAGCGCCGCCACCATGGCCAAAGACATGATCAGGCGGATCATGCGGTTACGCAGTGCGAGCCACGGTGGGGAGCAGGGGGTGAGAGGTTCGCAATGCGGTTTTTCCATGTGCGAGGAGTATCCGGTGAGGAAAGAAGAGGTGTCAACGCAGACTGGGGAAGTGGCGCCCGGCGTGCTGTATGTGGTGGCCACCCCGATTGGCCACCTGGGAGATCTTTCCTCACGCGCCCTGGCGGTATTGGGCGCGGTGGACCTGATCGCCGCCGAGGACACCCGTCATACCCGCGCGCTGCTGACCCATTTTGGCGTTCAAAAGCCGCTGGTGTCCCTGCATGAGCATAACGAAAGCCGGCAGTTGGAGATGCTGCTGTCGCGCTTGCGCGAAGGGGCGGCTGTCGCCCTGGTGAGCGATGCCGGCACGCCGCTGATCAGTGACCCGGGTTACGGACTGGTCAACGCGGCGCTCGCGGCGGGCATTCGTCTCAGTCCGATTCCCGGGCCTTGTGCGGGCATTGCGGCGCTTTCGGTGAGCGGACTGCCGACGGATCGTTTCGTATTCGAAGGTTTTTTGCCGCCCCGCGCTGCTGCCCGTCAGAACCGGCTCAGGCAGCTTGCTCAAGAGACTCGCACCCTGGTGTTTTATGAATCTCCCCGGCGGCTGGTGGATACCGTCGCGGATATGGTTCTGGTGTTGGGCGCGGCGCGTTCGGCCTGTATCGGACGCGAACTGACCAAGCGCTTTGAAACCTTCTATCGCGGCACACTGGGGCAGCTGCAGACGGAATTCACCGCTCAGCCGGACGCCTTGCGTGGGGAGTGCGTGCTGATGGTGGCTGGCGCCGCGCCGTCAAATCTGGATCTCCCCGGCGACGGTCCCGAGGCCGCGGACGTGCTGGCGGACCTGGTTGGCCAGTTGCCCGCCTCGCAGGCCGCCCGCCTCATGGATCGCTGGTTTGGGGGTGGGCGCGCCCACTGGTATGGGCGCGCAATCGCCCTGCGCGGTGGAGAATGAAATATAATGGCAAAGGAGTCGGCCAGGCAGTCGCTCTTTCGGCCGTCAAGGCGGAAAGGGAGGAAAGTCCGGGCTCCACAGGGCGGGATGCCAGGTAATGCCTGGGCGGCGCGAGCCGACGGAAAGTGCCACAGAAAACAAACCGCCGACGGCCTTCGGGCCGGGCAAGGGTGAAACGGTGCGGTAAGAGCGCACCGCGCTGGTGGCAACACGCAGCGGCACGGTAAACCCCATCCGGAGCAAGATCGAATAGGGGAACACAGGGCCTTCGGGTCCGGCGCGCGGC
>JBATEM010000388.1:0-2407 GCA_049664005.1 Candidatus Macondimonas sp. | reverse complement strand
GGGTCAGCCTGTTCGCGCTGCTGGGGCTCACCGTACTCCCCATCGGCGCGCTGCGCTGGCTCCCGCCACCCACCAGCGCCTTCATGCTCCAGCAAGGGATCGGCAATCTGGTGACGGGTGAATGGATCTGGCCTGACTACCAATGGGTGCCCAGGACGCGGATCTCTGCCTCTGTTGCCCTGGCTGTGGTTGCCGCCGAAGACCAGCGTTTTCCCGTCCATTTTGGCCTCGATCTGGAGGCCATTCGCCATGCCGCGGATCACAATGCCCGCGGGGGGGCGGTGCGCGGGGCCAGCACCCTGACCCAGCAAACGGCCAAGAATCTGTTCCTGTGGCCCGGCCGCAGTTGGGCGCGCAAGGGGCTGGAGGCCTGGCTGGCGCTGTGGATGGAGCTGCTGTTGCCCAAGGGTCGCATTCTGGAACTGTATCTGAACCTGGCCCAGTTCGGAGACAACGTCTACGGCGTCGAGGCGGCCAGCCAGCGCTATTTCGGCATTCCCGCCGCGCGGCTCGATCCGGCCCAGGCGGCGCTGCTGGCGGCCGTGCTGCCCAATCCCGTGCGTTACCGGATCGATGCGCCATCGACGTATGTGCGCGGCCGTCAAGCCTGGATCATGGGGCAGATGCGCCAGCTGGGGCCGGATTATCTCTCAGCCCTCTGAAACTTACCTTCCAATCCTGTGCTAGCTTGAGTCGATTCAATTTGATCGGCAGGGCCAGGATGGCCCAAGGTGTAGACCGCATGCGCGACGGACAGGCCAGTTACACCTCCCGCTTTGTGTTGTTTTTACGGGCGCTGATGACCAACAGCCCCGAGACCCATATTTTCCATGACCCTGTGGCCGAGCGCCTGTTGAGCCCGCTGGGGCGCCGACTGGCGCATCGGCGGTGGGTTTATCGGCTGATGGCGCGGGGTCTGCGCCGCCAGCCACAGCAGCTGGGATTCATGGCCACGATATTGCTGCGGGCACGGTTTGGCGAGGAGGAACTGGCGCGCGCCATGGACACCCAGGGCGTGCGGCAATATGTGATTCTGGGCGCGGGTTGGGACACGTTTGCCTGGCGCCGGCCCGATCTCATGGAGCGTTTGACCGTGTTTGAGCTGGACCACCCGGCGACCCAGCAGGCCAAGCGGGATCGGCTGGGCAGGGAAGGTTTTCCGGCACCGGACAATCTGGTGTTCGTGCCCATCGATTTCACCACCCAGTCACTCTCCACGCGGTTGCAGGAATCCGGCTTTGATCCCGCGCTGCCCACCTTCGTGAATTGGATGGGGGTGACGTATTACCTGCCCAAGGCGGTGGTGGAAGGGGTGTTTCGGGAATTGCACACGCTGTGCACCGGCGGGGTCAGTGTGGCCTTCGATTATGCGGATGCCGGCCTGCGGGCCTATGTGGACAGCCGGTCCGCATCATTCCAGTCACGCTGGCGCCGCCGCATCATGGAGCGCGCCGTGGCGCGGGTCGGCGAGCCGTTCAGAAGTCTGCTGGACGCGAAAACCTTGCCCGCCTGGTGTGCAGCGCTTGGCTATGAGTTGCAACAAAACCTGTCCTGCAGGCAGTTGCGCGACTATCTGCCGCCTGAGGAAATGGGGCCGATTGTGCCGCGCGGACTGGTCTATCTCGCCTTGGCGCACAGCCAAGCCCATGTCGCTTGAGCCGCGGCAAAACGGGGTGAATTTGCAGGAGCTTACAGGCTCGAGATAACACAACAAGGCCAGGACGGCCGAATCAGGAGACAGGATGCGCGACGGACAAGCCAGTTTCACTTCCCGCATGGTGATGTTTTTTCGAGCCCTGGCGGCTCACGATCCCACAATCGGGATTTTCAAGGATTCACTGGCAGAACAGTTGCTGAACGCCCGCGGACAGCGGATCGTCCGGCGACCGCGCACCTATCGATTCATGGCGCGCCTGTTCCGCCGCCGCCCGCGACTCAAGGGAGCCCTCGCTTCCTTGTTGTTGCGGGCGCGGTTTGCCGAGGATGAATTGGCCAGGGCCATGGAAACGGAAGGAGTGCGCCAGTATGTGATCCTGGGCGCGGGCTGGGATACCTTTGCCTGGCGCCGGCCCGAGCTCATGGCGCGGTTGCGGGTGTTCGAGCTGGATTACCCCGCCACCCAGGCTGCGAAGCGCGACCGACTTACCGAGCGGGGTCTCACGACGCCTGCGAATCTGGCGTTCGTGCCCATCGATTTCACCACCCAGTCACTCTCCACGCGGTTGCAGGAATCCGGCTTCGATCCCGCGCTGCCCACCTTCGTCAACTGGATGGGGGTGACCTATTATCTGCCCCTCCCGGTGGTGGAAGGGGTGTTCCGGGAGTTGCGCGCCCTGTGTGCGGGCGGGGTTGCGGTGGCTTTTGATTACATGGATGCGCAGGTGCGTGAGCTGATCGCGCGTCAGCC
>JBATEM010000387.1:0-2470 GCA_049664005.1 Candidatus Macondimonas sp. | reverse complement strand
CTTCCAGGATGACCTCCACCTCGCGGAAGCGCTCAGGCGCCTGCCGCGCCGCCTCCAGGATCACTGCGCCGCCCCGCGAATGACCATGGGCGCGCACCCTGGGCCCGGTCACCAGATGTTGCAGTGCCAGATTGAAAACAAACGCATCGTGCTCAATGGTGCCGATGCCATGGGGATTGGCATCACTTCCCCAAGGGACAGACTGGGGCATCTGTTCACGATTGGGGCAGTGATAGCCGCTGTTGTTGACCAGGATCAGTTCCAGTGACGGGTCCTGATACAGCGCCGTGAAATAACGGAAATCTTCCAGGAAGCCGTGGATGGCGATCACACTCTGACGCGCCGTCCCTTGCGCCGGCCGATAAGCCACCACCGACTCGCTGACCTGGTAGATCGTGCCCCCAAAGTGCTCGTGATTGACAGGGGCCAGGGGCCGGCGCAGCAGCCAGGTGCGCAGGCCGTGAAAACCCACACCGAACACCCCCATCAGAATCAGGATCTTCATCGCCATGCCTCCATGCGGCTCGTTATGCCTGGATGACGGGCCGCAGCCATCAGGGCTCGGCCGGCGTATAGACCAGCAGCACATTACCTGGCGCCTGGCTGAACAGCCCATAACCAGAGTTCACGATGACCTGCCGCCCTGCCACGATCGGCCCGCCGCTATCGATCGCGCCACCCTTCGCCATCCGGCCGTCTACCGCATGAAACGCCTGGGCAGTCGGCGTTTCCCACTGCAACCGCCCGTTTGCCGGATCATAAGCCTGCAGTCGACCATCCAAAGTTGCGGCAAGGATTGCCCCAGGCGAAACGGTGATGGCAGCAGACAGGCCGGGGTAGCATTGCTCCATATCAGCACAGGGCGCCTGGGCCGGCGTACTCCACAGCAGTGCTCCCGAGGCTGCATCCAGTGCATGGAGCCCCGGCATCTTGGGCAGACTGGGATCTTCAGGCTGCGGGGTTTTCAGACCGGGGATGGGTTTCAGATAATCGGAAATCGGCACGAAGACGACACCCGCGCGCGCAGCCATGCCCCAATGCACGCCGCCCAAGGCACCGCCACGGCCAAGCCGACGCTGCCAACGCAGCGCCCCCTCATGATCCGGGTCCAGACCGTAGACCATGCCGGATTTCTGCCCAGCCACCAGCACTTCCCCGCCATCCGCGCCGGCCACCAGCACCGGCGAAGCGCCGAAATCCAGATCCTTACCGGCATTTTTCGGGCAATTGATGCCACCCGGCAAAACGCAACTCATGTTCCAGGCATCGTTTGGCGTAAGCTGGCGGGACCACATCATTCGGCCATCGGCGAGATCCAGCGCAAGAATCGCGTCACTCCAGGCATTGGTCGGCTGGCTGTAGTTCTCGCCGGTGCCCACATAGAGTCGGCCGCGCGCGGCATCGATCGTTGGCGCGCTCCAGATGGGCGCGCCGGAAGGTCCCCAGCGACGCATGAACAAGGCATTGCGGTCCCGGGGCTGGGGAACCTCGGTGGTATAGGTCTGCCACAGGCGCTCTCCGCTGGCCGCATCCAGCGCCAATACCGAGCCGCGAAAGGTGCAGCAGCGGTAGAACGGCAAGGCCGGCAGTGCCACCTCATAGGAGGAAACCGGCACATACAACCGACCCTCATGGAGCACCGGGGTCCCGGTCACCGTGGCGGCGCGATGGGTATCCACCGGCACCTTCCAGATCCGCTTGCCGGTGGCGGCATCCAGCGCCTGGGCATGGCCAAAGAAATCCCCGAAGAACAGCCGGCGCTCCCCACCCGGACGCGCCTCTCCCAAGGTGATGGCAGTGCGCACCTCAGCGCCCACAAACGACTTCCAACGCACACAGCCCGACTGCCGACCCAGGGCATAGACCCAGCCGCGCTGGCTGCCCACATAGATCGTGTCGGCCGTTACTGCCGGCTGGGAGCGCGCCTTGTTGGTGAAGAGCGGGAAGCGGAAAGCCCATTGCAGTTTCAGGCGGGGGATATCCGCCGGGCCAAGCGTCTCCGCGTTTACAGGGACTGCGCGGGTGTTTGCCGGATCGAAACCCCAGCCATTGGCAAGGATCGGCGCCTGCGGGTCAAATCGGGCCTCCTCGCCCTGGCATACGGGGGCAGCCTGAAGATCGACCCAGGCATAGGCGATAACCCCGACACTGGCGAACGCAAGCGCCGTCAGAAGCAGTTTGTAGCGGGATTTCATCCGTGAATGCCCTTGCAAAACAACAATGGACCATGACAAGGGCGCCTACACGACGGTGCGGGGCGCCCTTATTCAACAGAGCGACAAATCAGCCATCCCGTTGGGGAAGCTCGTGGAACAAGCCCGCGCTCAAGCCACGCGTTTGACCTGGCTCGCCTCCAGCCACAAGCCGCTTTGATAGCCGTCGCGGAATTTGCGGATCAGGTCGAAATCCTGCACATCCCAGGGATGAAAATCGCGCCGGTAAAATTGCTTGTAGTGATCCCACGGCATGC
>JBATEM010000386.1:0-2255 GCA_049664005.1 Candidatus Macondimonas sp. | reverse complement strand
ATCCGGTAATCGATCTCGCTCTCATCGTAGTATTTGATGATGGATGCTTCGTAGTCCTTGCTGGTCGGCTGGCTCATGGCCGGCTCCTTCTGTCGATCCTTCGGGCGGTCAAAATTGCCCGCAAACGGGCGCGATTGCAAGACGATGGCCGCGTTTTCAGGCGGGTCCCATGGTTTCATCAAGATAGGTCACGCCGGGCAATTCGGCGTTGCGAATCGCTTGGCGCAAGATGTCGATTGCAGCCTGCCGGGGAAAACTGCGGCGCCAGGCCAGGGCCACCCGGCGCTGAGGCGGTTGGCCCTGGAACGGCTTGACCCGCAGCAGGCTGTCCGTCAGTGGGGAGCTCAGCGCCGCGGTGAGAGGCAGCACGCTCACCCCCAGCCCGCTCGCGACCATTTGGCGCAGGGTTTCCAGGCTGGTGCCCTCGAAACCGCGCAGTCGATGGCCTTGGCTGTTGTCCTGGATGCAGTCGGGGCAAGCCTCGATCACCTGATTGCGGAAGCAATGGCCTTCTCCCAGCAGCAGCACGTCTTCATCGGCCAGATCCTGCGCGCCTATGGCATCGCGCTCGCGCCATGGATGCAGGGGCGGGGTGATCACCACGAAAGGCTCGTCGTACAGCGCCCAGGTGCGGATCTGAGGGTGCTGGAAAGGCAAGGACAGAATGACGATATCCAGCGCGCCCTGGCGCAGGCGCTCAGCCAGCACGGCGGTGTAGTTTTCCTCGATCATCAGTGGCATCTCGGGCGCCAGGCGAGTGAGCGGACCGATCAGCCGGGGCAGCAGGTAGGGGCCAATGGTGTAGATCGCGCCCAACCGCAGCGGGCCGAGCAAGGGATTCTTGCCTTCCCGGGCAAGCTGCGTGACGACCTGGGATTCTTCCAGCACGGTGCGGGCCTGCGCGATGATGCGGGCGCCGATGGCGGTCGGTGCGATTTCATTGCGATTGCGCTCGAACAATGCCACGCCGAGCTCATCTTCCAGCTTGCGCACTGCCACGCTCAATGTCGGCTGGCTGACGAAGCAGCGCTCCGCGGCGCGGCCGAAATGCCGCTCTTGGGAAAGGGCGACGATGTAGCGCAGTTCGGTGAGGGTCATGCCCTTGCCTCAGGCCGATTCACCGGCCTCGATCAGCCAGTCCCGCGGGCGCAGGTAATCGCGCGTGAGCACGGCTTCCGGGCTGTCGGGCTCGGCATGCCAGTCATAGGTCCAGCGCGCCAAAGGCGGCAACGACATGAGGATGGATTCGGTGCGTCCGCCCGATTGCAGGCCGAACAGCGTGCCACGGTCATAGACCAGGTTGAACTCCACATAGCGGCCGCGGCGATAGAGCTGGAAGGCCCGCTCGCGTTCGCCATAGGGGGTGTCCTTGCGGCGCGCCAGGATCGGCGCGTAGGCAGGCCAGAAGTGATCCCCCACATGGCGCAGCAAGGCGAAACAGCGCTCAAAACCGCCTTCGTTGAGGTCATCGAAGAAAAGCCCACCCACGCCACGGGTCTCGGCGCGGTGCGGCAGGTAGAAATAGCGATCGCAGGCACTCTTGAAGCGATCATAGGCATCCGGCGCATAGTCAGCGCAGGCGGCTCGGGCGGTGCGGTGCCAGTGCAGCACATCCTCGTGCACCGGGTAATAGGGGGTGAGATCGAAGCCGCCGCCAAACCACCATATCGGCGCCGCAGCGGGCCGTTCGGCCACGAACAGGCGCACGTTGGCGTGGGTGGTGGGGACATGGGGATTGCGCGGGTGGAACACCAGCGATACCCCCAGGGCCTGGAAGGCGCAACCCGCCAGTTCGGGTCGCTGGGCCGTTGCCGAGGGTGGCAACTGGCCGCCCAGTACATGGGAGAAGTTGATGCCCGCCTGTTCCATCACGGCGCCCTCGCTGAGCACGCGGGTCTGTCCGCCGCCGCCCTCGGGTCGGGTCCAGCAATCCTCGCGAAAACGCGCGCCGTCCTCGACGGCTTCCACGGCGGTGCACAGGCGCGCCTGCAGGTCCAGCAGATAGTTTCGTACCGCTGCGATATCGGGTTGTTGGCTTGTCATGGCATGGTCCTCGGGGGCGCGCCGGGTCGCAGGCAGCGTCCGCTGATCAAGTCGAAAATGGGGGTGGGGCCGGCCAGATCGCCCAGTGGACCGGGCAACAGCGGTAGCGCGCCAAATGCGCGGCGTATGCCCAAAGGTGAGCGGCAGGGCACCCGGCCGCTGCGGTTGGCGCTGGTGGAGACCAGGGCGCCGCCGAAGGCCCGGCACAGAGC
>JBATEM010000385.1:0-1686 GCA_049664005.1 Candidatus Macondimonas sp. | reverse complement strand
GGAAGGAAAACGGTCGGCGCTGCCCGGCTGTGTCGCCCGCCGCAACACGCATCTGGACCTTGTCCGCACAGGCCGGTCTCCGGGCTGATGAGGGGCCGGATTGAAACTCCGGCCGGCGCGGTCCGCCTTCCCATGCACAGGCACAGTGGCGTGGGGACCGCGCGCAACTCAAACACCGTTGCGGGGGCAGCGTTGGAATGGGTCTGGTGACCGCACCAACTTCCCGTTTCACCCGGACGACAGAACGCCGCCCGGACACCTGTGGGATTTCAGGTGAGGCCACCATAAGGGGCGGACTTGGGGGGTGTCAATCCGCGACGGGGCGGGGCGGTGGATCGATGCGTTCCAGATACAGCAACAGGGTGCGCTGGCGGGCGGAATCGTTGTCGTCGCTGACCAGCAACAGGCCGCGCGCTCCAATGCGCGTCATGCCTTCGAAGTTGTCCAGTAGCCAGCCGTCCTGCAGGCGAAACAACGCCAGATTGTCGGGCCGGATGGTGAAACCGTCGGTCGCCGGTAGGGTGAAACGGCGCAATGCGATTTCCAGGCGGCCCGCGTCATAGCAGCGTTCCAGCGCCAGCAGCTCATCGCCTTCCCAGGCGTTCAACGCCACCAGACCGCAACGCGGGCCATTGTGCAACAGATAGGGATGCCGCCGTCCTTCCAGGCTGAACAGCGGTGTGTGACCGGCCGGTGCGGCGCCAGGGGGGGGCAATTCCGGGCCGCTGAACAGACCCCGGCGCGGATGCCAGGTCAGGGCTTCCAGCGCTGCGTTGGGATTGGCGTAGCTTGCGGGGTCGGCGAACGGCGCAGGCAAGGGCACGTCCGCCTGCCAGCGGCCTTGGGTATCGATGCGAGTGATGCGTGGTATCCGCTCGAAGGAGACGAACAGAGCCGGATTGCCATCGGGGTCCGGGGCGAAGGTGAGTCCTTCGGCATCGCGCCATTTGCCGCGCCAAGGCGTTCCGGTGGCATTCGTGAGGGGATGGCTGTCCAGCAACCGTACATCGGTCAGCTGGCCATTCTCGAACACAGGGCGCATGCGGAACAGCCAGCCGAAGTCCGAGACGGCATAGAGCACCTGCTCGGGTTCCGACCAGGCCAGATCGGACAGGCCGCGCAGGCGCACCCCATCCGGCATTGCGTGTGGGAGCCAGAGCGCGCCGCCGAGCCGCACACTTTGATAAACGCTGCCGGTGGGGTGCAGCGGGGAGAGTTCGATGGGCTGGGGCCGTGACGGCGGCGCCAGCCCCAGCCAACTCCGGGCTGGCAAGGGTCCAGCCAATAGGGCGACGCATAACAGGGCTATTGAGATTGCCTGTCGTCGGGCCATCGGCATGGCGTCCTGTTTCGCTTGGAGTCGGGCTCAGCTCGCTGAGGGTGCCTTGAAGCGGGCGAGTTCAGGGTCGTCGATGGGCTGTTGCGGCAGCCCAATGACTCGCGCCAGCGTGTCGAGATCCGTCATGCCACGTTGCAGGCGCACCTTGCCGGTGGCATCCCGATACAGTATCGCCGGCGTGCCGGATACACCCAGCCGATCCATCATCTTGCGGTTCTGGGTCAAGGTCTTGCGGGTTTCATCCTGAATCTGGGCGGCCGGGGCAATGCCGCCCTCGCGGAAGCGGGTTTCGTTGTCCGCCAACGCCTTGGCGGGCTCCTTGGCTTGCAGAATGGCGGCGGCCTTGC
>JBATEM010000384.1:0-6971 GCA_049664005.1 Candidatus Macondimonas sp. | reverse complement strand
GCGCACCAACCGCCGACACGTTGGGCTTCCGCGACCGCTTCGCCCACCTTCCCGGTAGCGCCGCCGCACCAGCGCGCGCGCCCACCCACGCCCCGATTCCGCCCAACCCCGAAAGCGACCTGCTCTGGTTCATCGCCCACTACGCGCCGGATCTGGAGGGCTGGGAACGCGACATCCTGCTGGCGGTGCGGGAAGAATCGTTCTACTTTCAGCCCATTTTCGCCTGCCAGATCATGAACGAAGGCTGGGCTTCCTACTGGCATGCCCGACTGTTGCGCGAGGCCCGCTTCCTGCCGTCCGAGTTGTATGTCGACGCCATCAAGACCCACTCCGATGTGGTGCGTCCCTATGCCGGCGAGGCGCAGGTCGCCCTGCAGGTCAATCCCT
This sequence comes from Candidatus Macondimonas sp., assembly GCA_049664005.1. Classification (GTDB taxonomy): domain Bacteria; phylum Pseudomonadota; class Gammaproteobacteria; order UBA5335; family UBA5335; genus Macondimonas. The sequence continues at coordinate 6,584 of JBATEM010000384.1, read as the reverse complement.
ATCACCTGGGCTTCTGCCTGTGGGAACACATCATCGAGCACCACGGGATGGCGGCTGCGCGGCGCATCATGGCGACCGAGGATGACTTCGGCTTCGTCCGCAATTACCTCGACGAGGAACTGGCCCAACGCCTGGGGCTGTTCCAGTACACCACCCGCCGTCGCGGGCGGGAGGCCACGGTCAGCGATTGGGATCTGGATGCGCTGAAGGAATCCCTGCTGGCGCCCAAGTACCATTTTGGTGCGCCCCATGTGGAGGTCCGCGAGATGCGCCGGGACGGCACCCTGGTGCTGCAACAGGATCATGCCCTGGACAAGCGCGGTCTGGATGTCGAATCCGCACGCAAGGTGCTGGAATACATGCACGGCATCTGGCGCCGCCCCGTGGTGCTCTATTCCATCAACGGTCAAGGCAAGGAAGCGCGCATCGCCGTCGGCGAGTGAGTCGTCGGCGCCATTCGTCTGCTATCCTATCGGCGCTCTACCAAGCCCTGTTCTGCTCTGTCTCAAGGAAGGGACCCATGCTGCACTCTCGTTCATTCTGGCTGGCCCAAGGCGTGGCCATTGTCCTGTTTCACCTGCTGGCGCTGGTCTTGCTGCTCACGGGCAACGCCGACCATCCCCTGGTGCTGATCTGGGGGATCGTACTGGTCATCCATGCGGGAGAACTGGTCGCAGCCTTCATTGCCCTGAAGGGATTGAATGTCCCGCCCCTGACGGTGATTGCCAAGACCCTGACCTTCGGCTTCATCTGGTGGCTGCCGCGCCGTCTCGGCGTTTACCAGAGCTAAATCCCCGGCATCGATAAGACCCCGGCCAGCGCGGCCCGCAGCAGGGCGGCCAGGGTTTTGCTATCCACGAGTTCCCCTGAGCGGAGCATGGCGCTCAAGGCGGCTGGATCGACCCAATGGACCTCCAGGTGTTCGTCACTCTCGGGATGCGCCGGGCCAAATGTCAGTTCCCGCGCGCTGAACAGATGAATCACTTCATCGCAAAATCCCGGACTCGGCCAGATCGGCCCCAGATCCCCCCATTCGCGCGCCGTCAGGCCCGTCTCCTCCGCCAGCTCGCGCCGCGCCGCGACTTCGGGCGCCTCGCCCGCATCGCGCTTACCCGCCGGAATCTCCCACATCCAGGCAGCCATGATCGGCCGGTACTGGCGCAACAGGCAGATCCGTCCGTCGCCATCGACCGCCACCACGGCCGCCGCACCGGGATGGCCGACCCAATCCATCAGAACCGACGTCCCGTCCGGGAGGGAGAAGGAGCGGGTTTGAAACCGCAGGAACTGGCCCACGGCCGATACTGAACGCGGGTCCGTCATTCTGTCGCGCATCGGGAACTCCATCCAAACAATCGAAGATTGATTGGCTTAATCTTTCATTTCCAATTCATTACCATAAGCCGATTATCCTTTCCTCACACAGGCGCCCTGCATGCTCACCGTGGAAACCCTCAAGGCCCGTTACACCAATGACCGATGGGGCACGCGACTCGGCGTCGAACCGCTTGCCTGGCGGGAATCTCCCCGCGCACTGGAGGTGAGTCTTCCCTACCGGGTTGGCAACATGAACATGTCGGGTCGCACCCATGGCGGCATGTTGGCCAGCTTCCTTCATGATGCCGCAAAGCTCTTGGTCTGGGGGCAATCGGAGCAGGCCACCGACCCGCTGCCGCAGACGCTGGATTTCCAGATTTCCTACCTGACCGGTGGCGGTCGGGAGGCCTTGACCGCCGTGGCCGAGTTGTCGCGCCGCACCCGCGAGTTCAGTTTCGCGGCTGTGGAAGCTCGCAATGAAGCCGGCACAGCCATCGCCCGCGCTCACGTGGTGTTCCGCAATGCCCCCTCCGGCGCGGCCGTCAGCCATCCCAACCAGCCGGAAGGCGCACTACCCGCCCTGCCCCAACCCTCGGATGCCGCCACCAGCCGGTTCGCGCCGATGGTCAAGCTCTTCAACCAGGCCATGGGACGTGCCCATCCAGGGTGCATCACCGAATGGATGGGGGACGGTCTGTGCCTGATGCGCCAGGAAATCATCCCGGAACAGGACGATTGGGCCGGACAGGTCGCGCCGGGACAAATCCTGACCCTGCTCGATAACACGGGCGGCGGCGCCGGTTGCTCTCTCGCCACCGATCTCGGCATGGCGGTGACCCTCAGCATCCAGACCGCTTTCTGCGAGCCGGCGGCCGGTGAAGCCCTGGTGGCACATGCCCAGAGCCTGCGCCGTGAAGATGGCCTGACCCACAACCTGGTGCAAATCTTCGGCGCGGACAGCCTGCGGCTCAAGGCCTTCGGCACCATGACTCACCTGGTCCGCCCCGCAAAGCGCTGACCGGAGAGGGCCTTATGGATGGCCTCCACGCCCTGCTGACCTTGCTGGGATTCACCCTGGCCGGCGAGATCCTGGCCCATGTCGCCGGACTGCCCGTGCCCGGCCCGGTGCTCGGGATGGCCCTGTTATTGGCCGCGCTAATGATCCGGCGCGGTGTTTCCGCCGAGCTGGAGCGGGTGAGCGCCCTCATCCAGCGCCACCTATCCCTCTTGTTCATCCCCGCCGGGGTGGGCCTCATGACCCATGCGGCTGCCCTGCGCGCCGAAGGCGGGCCGCTGTTGCTCGCCTTGGCGGCCAGCACGCTCCTCACCCTGAGTGTCACGGCCTGGACGCTGGCGCGCATGCTGCGGAACAAACAGCCTTGAACGCCTTGTGGGCCTGGCTCTGGGCCGACCAAGCGACGGCCATCCCCAGCGCGCTGCTGCTGACGCTGGGCAGCTATGCCCTGGCGCTGCGGCTCTACCACCTCACCGGGCGACCCGCATTGCTGCATCCGGCCATCAGTGCCATGGCGGTCATCATGACGGTACTGATCGTGGGGCATGTGGACTACGCCCGCTATTTCGACGGCGCGGCCTTCATCCACTTCCTGCTGGGGCCAGCCACCGTGTCACTCGCGGTTCCGCTGTACCGCAACCTCGGCCACATCCGGCGCATGGGGTGGGCGTTGCCTGTGGCGCTCATCCTGGGCGCAAGCCTGGCGGTCGCCAGTGCATGGACGCTCGGCACCTGGCTCGGTCTTTCCCCGCTCAGCTTGCACTCGCTGCTGCCCAAGTCGGTGACCACGCCCATCGCCATGGGTGTCGCAGCAAGCCTGGGGGGCTCGCCGTCCCTCGCCGCCGGACTGGTACTGGTGACCGGTGTGCTGGGATGCCTGTTCGCGCCCCTCACCTACCGGCTGATGAAGATCCGCGACCCCGCCGTACAGGGCTTTGCGCTGGGCGTCGCGGCCCACGGATTCGGCACCGCCAAGGCCTTCGAGATCAGCCCCCTGGCCGGGGCGTTTGCCTCGCTGGGGCTTGGCCTGACCGGTCTGCTGACGGCCATGGCCCTGCCCTGGCTGGCGCGCTGGATCGGGCTTTGATCCCCCGATCCGCTGAAGAATCGCGGAAACCAGAAAATCAATGGATCACCCAGGCCGGCGCCGGGCCGACTAATCTGAATCTTCAACGTCGGACTTCAGCGGCCGATATTATCCGAGATGCCCTCACACCCTTGCGCATCAAACCAGCGAGTCTTCAGCATGAGCCAAAGCCCCCCAGTCGCCCTCGCGGATTCCCATGAGTCGGCACCCTTGGCCCACCATCTGCGCGAAACCGAGGCGCTCCACAGCGAGCACGTCACCCACTGGCAGGGCTACCAGCCGCGCGGCATGTATTTCGTCAAGACCACGCTCAGGGAAAACCCGGCAGCGGACCAGGGCCGGCCGGTACTCCTCACGCCCGGCGGCTTCGATCCCTTGCGCGGCGCCTACAGCGACGCCCTGATCCACGGCATGCTGGCCACGCCGGGGATCGGCTCGGTGTGGGAGGCGCACTATCGATATCAGGGCCAATGCGGCTACGGCTACCCGCCGCTGTTGATCGATGACATTGCCCACATCTGCGCCCATTCCCACACACCGCCGTTGCTGGTGGGCATGAGCGGCGGCTCGCTGCTGTTGACCGGGGGCTTGCTGCTGGCGGCTCAGCACCATGCCAAGCCTTCCGTACAGGCCGCATTGATCCTGGGGATGTATCTGCCGGGATTTGAAAACCTTTTTGTCCGCCTGTTGTTGCCCTACTACCGCCGCCCCGGCATGCAGGAGAAAATCGTCCGCCATTGCGGTCATCCCTACCTGCTCGAGACGGATGTGGCCACGCGCGTCTGGTGGGATACACATCCGGAATTTCGACGCCTGGTGGAGCAGCCGCAGACGAAATCCTGGGACCGGTTCCCCGTGCCGGTCGAGTTGCTGTTCTTCCGTATCGACACCCTGTCGCGCCGCGGAATCAAGCGCATGCGCCAGCTCTTCGACTGCAACCTGCATTCCAAAATCATTCCCGGCCACCACCGCAGTCTGCGCAAGGGCGTTCCCGAGGCCGATGCGGCGATCATCGATTTCTGTCGACGCCATGCCTCAGCATCGGGTCAGTCCATCCTCCAGTCGCCAAATGAGGGCTTGATGAAAACCTGATTGGCGATCAGCCAGAGATACCCCGTCATCTCAAAGATAACCCCGCCCCTGAAACCTCAAGGAAAGTGACGCGCAGATGAATGCCAAGCGGGTGGGTTGCCGTCAAGAACCGGCGCTGTAAAGAAAACATCAAGCAGGCAGAAACCGTCACTCAAGACCCTAATAAAACAGACAAAAGCAGCACGGAGCAAGGTGCTGACCCGCCGCTCGACCTCTTGACACGGCTTTTCTTGAAATTTATTAAAGCTGCACAGAAGGGGCAGCCTTCTGTATCCACATACCCACTTTTGACAGTAAGCTCGGGAGCCTGACATGAAAAAGACACTGGTTTTTTCCGTTTTGATGATGGCATCTATGGCCTCTCATGCAGCAACGCAGCAGATGGGCGATGCCGAAATGAGCGATGTGCACGGGCAATTCAACCTGGTCAGTGGAATCAACGCGGGCATCTTCAGCCACAGCGCGCTGAGCTTGGCGAACGTTTTGGGGGGGGCAAGCTTGGCTTCCGGGGTTAACCTTGCCGCACATAGCGGCGGCACGGTGTTGAACATCCTCAGCTTGACTGGCGCATCGGCTGTCAACGGCCTGGGCGCATCTGGCCTGTCGGGAATCAGCATCCTGGGATTGTCCGGCGTGTCTGGCATCAGCCTGCTTGGCCCCTCCTTCCTCTCCGGCTTCGAGCTTATCAACGGTCCCCTGTCTGCCTCGCTGATTTCCGGCATCAGCCTTCCCTTTGGGGCAACCGGGGCCAGCTTAATCACCACGCCCAACAGCCTGAATGGTTTTGGACTGATCAACGCACCTTGAATCTTGGGCTTATTTGGAGTGACAGCGCCAAGTGCGCTGTCACTCCGCTTAAAACCTTGGGGCTTTTCAAGGCTCTCGGGTGTTATTTACCAGTCGGTGGCATGCAATGAAAAAGAAAGTTTTATCTACCCTCGTTATCGGCGCATGGTCGATGCATGGGGGATTGGCGCAGGCGCATTTCCAGGAAATGCAGGATAAAGAACTTCAAGCGGTGCATGGCGGGCTGGCCATTCTTCCTGGCGTGTTGAATATTGGCCCTCTGTTCAACCTGCCTTTTGTTGCCGTGAATGCCCTCGGGGCGGGAAGTCTGGTTTCCGGGGTTAACATTGCCGCGCTGAGCGGCGGCACGGTGTTGAACCTCCTCGGCTTGACTGGCGTATCGGGTGTCAACGCCCTGGGCGCATCTGGCCTGTCGGGAATCAGCCTCCTGGGATTGTCCGGCGGGTCTGCCATCAACCTGCTTGGCTACGCCCCCCTCTCCGGCATTGAACTTATCAACGGTCCCCTGTCTGCCTCGCTGATTTCCGTCATCAGCCTTCCTTTTGGGGCAACCGGGGCCAGCGTGGTGACCTTGCCCGGTAGCCTGAATGGTTTTGGACTGATCAACGCGCCCTGAGCCCGAATAAGCGGCCTTGGGTTTCAGGTTTTCCTCGATGTGGCAGCCTTCGACAGGCTGCCACATCGTTTCGGAGCAGATCAGCCTCACTTGTGAATATCCGCCAATGCCCAAGGCTGATCTGAACGGTGATCGCCTCGCAGATCCCTGCGCCAGGATGTCCATGGATAATATGGGTCCAGTCGCAATCCTGGGGTAGGCTCCCGGCGCGGGCTGGCAATGGTCATGAGGGTGGCGCTACTATCGGGTTCAGCCCGCCTTGCCGAGGGCACGCGATCCAGTTCCCCCGCCAGCCCAGGAGACGCCATGGCCAAGCCCGCCGATGTGGATGCCCAGGAAACTCGGGAATGGCTGGACGCACTCAACGCGGTGATCGAACGGGAAGGCCCGGAACGCGCCCACTTCCTGCTCGAAACGCTGATTGAACAAGCCCGCCGCTCGGGTGCACACATTCCCTTCAATCCCAATACCGCCTACCTCAACACCATCTCCCCCGCTGAGGAAGAACGCAGTCCCGGCGACGCCGACATGGAATGGCGCATCCGCTCCCTGGTGCGCTGGAACGCCCTGGCGATGGTGGTCAAGGCCAACAAGGTGAATGCCGGCATCGGCGGTCACATCGCCAGCTTCGCCTCCGCCGCCACGCTCTA
>JBATEM010000383.1:0-1737 GCA_049664005.1 Candidatus Macondimonas sp. | reverse complement strand
GGCGTGGGCCGCACGGGCGACAGCACGGCAAAATCCAGCGCCAAGGCGCTCGCTCGCGCCAGATCGGCCGGGCCATGACAGGAGGCGGCAACCCAGCCCGGATCCGGCGGGCGCATGGTCAGCGCGGCCAGGCGCGCCCCGCTCAGATGCACCCCGTCATAGCCCAGCGCGTGCGCCTGTTCGGGAGCGCCATTGAGCAACAGGGTCACACCCTGGGCCCGCCGCGCCGGGGCGAGCGCCTCGGCCAGGGCAGCGAGCTCTGCGGACGAAGCCGCAGGGCGGCGGATCTGGATCAGCCGCACTCCCTGCGCAATCGCCCGCAACAGGGCCTGCACAAGCTGCTCCAGCGGCATGGGATCCGGCGGCGTAATGAGATAGCGCTCAGGCAAGCGGTCGGCGCGGCGGATGATGCGGTTGGCGGGGGGCATGGGCAAGGCATCCAGCTCATCGGCCGTGACCCACATCAGGGATTGGCCCTCCCGGCCTGTGGGCGTCCCGCTGAAGGTGGTCACACGCCACACATCCAGCACCACCGGCTGAGCGGCATCGGCAAGAGATCGTAAGCGAATCAAAGGGATGCCGGCCTGGGCCACGATGCCCAGTTCCTCATGGAGTTCGCGCACCAGAGCTTGCCAGCGGCTTTCCCCGACCTCGCGCTTGCCGCCCGGAAATTCCCACAATCCCGCCCACGGCTTGCCGGCCGCACGGCGGGCGACGAGCACACGACCGTCCGTGTCGGTGAGCACACCGACCGCGACCGGGACAGAACGGCAATTCATGGTCACGTCAGGTGCGGTATTCCGCGTTGATGCGCACGTAGTCGTGGCTGAGGTCGCAGGTCCAGATCTGCACCGTCTCGGTGCCGCGCCCGAGCCGTACGGTGATGGTGATGTCGGTGCGCGCCATCACCGCCTGGCCGTCCGCTTCGCGGTAGGCGGGATCCAGGCCGCCCTGGCGCACCACGCTCACCGCGTCCAGGTCGATTTCCACCCGCTCGAGCACGAGATCGGCCATTCCGGCGCGGCCGACTGCCGCCAGGATACGGCCCCAGTTGGGATCGCTGGCGAAAAACGCCGTCTTGATGAGTGGCGAATGGGCGATGGCGTCCGCCACTTGCCGCGCCTCCAGCGCATCCCGTGCGCCTTCGATGCGGACGGTGATGAACTTGGTGGCACCCTCGCCGTCGCGCACGATGGCCTGGGCAAGTTTCAGGCAGACCTCATCCAGCGCCGCTTGGAAGACAGCCCATTCCGGGCAATCCGGCGCCAACGCCGGGCCGTCACCGGAAGCAGCGAGGCAGCAGGCATCGTTGGTGGAAGTATCGCCATCCACGGTGATGCAGTTGAAGCTCTGCACCACCGCGTGCTCAAGGGCGCTCTGCAAGGCGGGCGCCGCGATGCGGGCATCCACCGCCAAGAATGCAAGCATGGTCGCCATGTCGGGGCGGATCATGCCCGCGCCCTTGGCGATGCCGTTCACGGTTACCGTCTGACCCGCGACAGTGAATGATCGGCTCACCGCCTTCGGCTGAGTATCGGTGGTCATGATGCCCCAGGCCGCATCGGCCCAGCCGTCCGGGCGCAGGGCGGCGACTGCCGCAGGCAGCGCCTTGGTCAGGGTCGCCACCGGCAGGCGTTCACCGATCACGCCGGTGGAAAACGGCAGCACCGCCTCCGGCGCGCAATCCAGCAGCCGGGCCAGCGCCGCGCAGCAGTCGCGGGCATCCGTCTCCCCGGC
>JBATEM010000382.1:0-4068 GCA_049664005.1 Candidatus Macondimonas sp. | reverse complement strand
GTGTATTCCGCACCGCCGCCGCTGCCCCAGCCGGCACCCGTGATTACGGCCGAGATGCTACCCGCCGTGAGTGCCGCCTCCTCCCTGCCGCCAGGCCAGACGGTGACGGCGCCCATGGTGGGCACTTTCTACCGCGCCTCGGGCCCGGATGCCAAGCCATTCGTGGAAGTCGGACAGGCGGTGAAGAAAGGCGATACGCTGTGCATCATTGAAGCCATGAAAATGATGAACCCCATCGAATCCGAAGTGGAAGGCACGGTGGCGGCCATTTTGCTCAACAACGGGGAGCCGGTGGAATATGGCCAGCCCCTGTTCGTGATCCAGTAACCCCAGGCGCACCATGTTCGACAAGATTGTCATTGCCAACCGCGGCGAGATCGCCCTGCGCATCCTGCGGGCCTGCCGGGAACTCGGGATCAAGACTGTGGCGGTGCATTCCACCGCCGATCGCCAGTTACAGCATGTATTGCTGGCCGATGAAACGGTGTGCATCGGCCCGCCGCCCTCGGCCCAGAGTTACCTCAACATGCCGGCCCTGATTGCGGCGGCCGAAGTGACCGACGCCGAAGCCATCCATCCCGGCTATGGTTTTCTTTCCGAGAACGCCGATTTTGCCGAGCGGGTGGAGCGCAGCGGCTTCGTCTTCATCGGTCCTCGCCCGGAAACCATCCGCCTGATGGGCGACAAGGTGTCGGCCATCCACGCCATGAAGGAGGCCGGCGTGCCCTGCGTGCCCGGTTCGGGCGGCGCGTTGTCGGATGATCCCGCCGAGAACATCAGGATTGCCCGCCAGATCGGCTATCCGGTGCTGATCAAGGCGGCGGCGGGCGGCGGCGGACGCGGGATGCGCGTGGTCCACGGCGAGGCTCATCTGGCTGCCGCGATTGTGCTCACGCGCAGCGAGGCCCAGGCGGCATTCGGCGACGGCACGGTGTACATGGAAAAATACCTGGAGCGGCCGCGCCACATCGAAATCCAGGTGCTGGCCGATGGCCAGGGGCAGGCGATCCATCTGGGCGAGCGCGATTGTTCGATCCAGCGCCGCCACCAGAAGGTAATTGAGGAGGCCCCGGCGCCCGGCATCACCCCCGAGCAGCGTGCCCGCATCGGCGCGGTGTGTGTCGATGCCTGCGTGCGCATCGGCTACCGTGGCGCCGGCACCTTCGAGTTCCTCTACCAGGACGGGGAGTTCTACTTCATCGAGATGAATACCCGCGTGCAGGTGGAACACCCCGTCACCGAAATGGTGACGGGGGTGGACATTGTGGCCCAGCAGATCCTCATTGCCAGCGGCGTCCCGCTCGGCCTGCGTCAGGAAGACATCCGGCTGCGCGGCCATGCGATTGAGTGCCGCATCAACGCCGAACATGCCCGCACCTTCGTGCCCTCGCCGGGCCGGGTGACTCATTATCACGCTCCGGGAGGGCCAGGTATCCGCATGGATTCCCACCTCTACAGCGGCTATGAGGTGCCTCCCCACTATGATTCCCTGATCGGCAAGCTCATCGCCCATGCCGATGATCGCGACAAGGCGCTGGCGCGCATGGATACCGCCCTGGACGAACTGGTGGTGGAAGGCATCGAAACCAATGCCGCCTTGCACAAGGATCTGGTGCAGGACGCCGGCTTCCAGCGCGGCGCCGTCAGTATCCATTACCTGGAAAAAAAGCTGCAGGGCTAATGCCCTCGGCGGAGCGTGTCATGCCTTGGCAGCAACTGGTGATGGAAATCGGCCCGGGGGAGAGCGAGGCCCTGGAGGCGGCCTTGCTGGAGGCCGGCGCCGTGGCCGTGACCCTGGAGGACGGGGCCGACCAACCCCTGTTCGAGCCACCACCCGGCACCACCCCGTTGTGGGATCGCCTGCGCCTGACGGCGCTGCTGCCCCTGGAATCAGATCCGCTGCGCGTGCTGCTGGATCTGGCGGCTCAGTGCCATCCCCAGCCGCTGCCACCGCATCGCCTGGAATGGCTTGACGATCAGGTCTGGGAGCGTGCCTGGCTGAAGGATTTCAAGCCCATGCGCTTTGGACAACGGCTGTGGGTGGTGCCCAGCGCCCACCAGCCCCCTGATCCCTCCGCGGTGAATCTGCGCCTGGATCCGGGGCTGGCCTTTGGTACCGGCACCCACCCTACCACGGCCCTGTGCCTGACCTGGCTCGATGGCGCCGAGCTGGCGGGCCTGCGGGTGATCGACTACGGTTGTGGTTCAGGCATTCTGGGGGTGGCGGCAGGGCTGTTGGGCGCGGCAAGCATCGAGGCAGTGGACATCGATCCCCAGGCGCTGACGGCAACGCGGGAAAATGCCCGCCGCAACGGCTTGGTGGACCGGGTTCATGTCAGTGCCCCGGAAACCCTGGGCGAGGCTGCGGATGTGCTGCTGGCCAATATCCTGGCGGGGCCCCTGCAGGAATTGGCGCCGCGTTTCCGGGATTTGCTCAAACCTGGGGGCTGGCTGGTGATGGCCGGACTATTAGAACGCCATGTCGCTCCGTTGCAGGCGGCTTACGGGGACTGGATCACGCTGTCCGCCGCGGGCGAACGGGAAGGCTGGGTCTGTCTGGCCGGGCAGCGCCCTCGGCATTGAGTGGAGGGGTCGGGCATGTATGTGGATTGTCCGGCCTGTCAAACGCGGCTCCAGGTGCGGGCCGAACAGTTGCGTCTGGCGCGCGGCGAGGTGTGCTGCAGTGTCTGTCAACACTGTTTCGATGCCTTGGCGCGCCTGCAGGACGATGAGTCGCCGCTTGGGCTCGTGCCCTTGATCGATCCACTTGCGGAGATCACGGCAGAGACACCGCCCCAGATCTGGTCACAGGAGATGGGCGTCGCCGATCATGAGGAGGCGGTCGTCGCGCTCCCTGAGCCGATATGGGAAGACGAGGATCTCGCCGAGGCCGACGCGAATCCGCGCCGCGCCGCGTGGTGGTGGATGGCCTTGGGTGGCGTGGCGGGCGCGTTGCTGGGTGTGCAGGTGCTCATGGTCTTCGGGCCGCGTTGGCTGGCCGATCCAGCCTGGCGCCCGCTGCTCGAATGGGGTTGCGCTCGATTGAAAAGCGTGGGCGCACCCTGTGCATTGCCGCCGCTGATGGAGGTGCGGCTGCTGGCGCTGGAGGCGCACCAGTTCACCTCTCACCCCCGGCGCGAAGGCGGACTGCTGTTCGAGGCGGAGCTGGTCAACCGGGCGCCCTTTGCGCAGCCCTACCCACGCATCCGGCTGAGTGTTGAGGACCCCTTTGGAGGATCGATGGCCATCGGCACCTTTGCGCCGGAGGTCTACTTGCAGGAATCCGTGGATCGCAGCGCGCTGCTAGCGCCCGAGGCGCGGGTGCCGATCCATCTGGAACTGTTGGATCCAGTGCGCCAGGCGGCGGGATACCGTTTCGAACTGCTTCCCCCCGAATAGACCAGGTTCGCTCGTCTGCGTGGGCTTGAGGGATGGAGCGGCACTGCTTAAGATGGCTCGATCGCGGGTTCGACTGACGGGTTTGCGGGCCAGAAGGTGGGATGTCGGCTCTGCGATGCATAGCGCTGGCCTTCCCGCGTGGCCTCGGTCGATGATTACTCAGGATAGAGGCAAGGCGACCCATGGATAGTGCGCAACATGCAGCGGCCCGGGCGCTCGAACCCGCTGCCGAAGAGCTGCCCCTGCGGTTGTGTGTGGAGCGGGCGGTGGGCCGCTATCTGTATGAACTCGGCGGCTTCTACACCGGCGACATGCACCGATTGGTGATTGAAGAAGTTGAACGCCCCCTGCTGGAAGGGGTGCTCGCTCACGTTGGTGGCAACCAGACCCAGGCCGCCGAGATCCTCGGGATCAATCGCGCCACCCTGCGCAAGAAACTGCGACATTATCAGATCAGCGGCTGACGTCCCCGTCCGATTCCAGCCGCGACCCTCATCCCCATGCTGGAGCCCGTCCCATGGCCACTGACCGTTATGCTCTCATCAGCGTTTCCGACAAGACCGGCGTCGTGGCCTTGGCCCGGCGGCTGGCGGCCTTGGGTGTGCAGATCCTGTCCACCGGCGGCACGGCCCAGTTGCTGACGCGCGAGGGGGTGCCGGTGATCGAGGT
>JBATEM010000381.1:0-3831 GCA_049664005.1 Candidatus Macondimonas sp. | reverse complement strand
CAGCAGCAGGCGCGGATGGGCCAGCAGTGCCCGGGCAATGGCCACACGCTGGCGCTCACCCCCAGAGAGGCCTGCAGTGCGCCTATCGAGCAGGGGCGGCAGGTCCAGGGCGGTGACGACCTCGTCGAAACCAGGCGCGCCAGTCCCCGGTCGTGCCCGGGCAAAAGCGTAGTGCAGATTGCCGCGCACCGACCGGTGGGGGAACAGGCGCGCGTCCTGGAACACATAACCGATGCCGCGCCGGTGCGGCGGCAGGCAGCGGCCAGAGGCGCTGTCCAGGAGGATTTCGTCATTCAGGGTGATCCGCCCCCGTGCGCCGGTCTCCAGGCCGGCCAGCGCCCGCAGCAGGGTGCTCTTGCCGCTGCCCGACGCCCCCATCACGGCGGTGATGCCTGTGCACTCGATCGTCTCGTTGAGGCTGAGCGCGAACCCCGGATGTCGGACTTCGATCAGGCACTCGAGCTTCATGCGGTGTGCACCGGGTAACGGCGGTTCAGCCCGTAGACTAGCACCAGTACGGTGAAGGAAAAGGCGAGGAATCCGCCGGCGAGCAGATGCGCCTGAGCGAAATTCAGTGTTTCCACCCGCTCGTAGATCGCAATGGAAATGACCCGGGTGCGGCCGGGGATGTTGCCGCCCACCATCAGCACCACGCCGAACTCCCCCAAGGTATGCGCGAAACCCAGTACGGCGGCGGTGAGGTAGCCGCGCAGTGCCAAGGGGCTCGCCACGGTAAAGAACGCATCCAACGGCCGCGCGCCCAGCACGGCGGCGGCTTCCAGCGGCCCGCGCCCGACCGTCTCGAAGGCGCCCTGCAAGGGCTGCACCACGAAAGGCAACGAATAGATCATCGAGGCGATCACCAGGCCGCTGAAGGAGAAAGTCAGCGTCTCGCCGGTCAGATCAAGCCAGGCGCCGCCCAAGGGCGCATTGGGGGCGAACAGGACCAACAGATAAAACCCCAGCACCGTGGGCGGCAGCACCAGCGGCAAGGCCGTCAGGGCTTCGATCAGGGGTTTCATGCGCGTGCGGGTATGGGCCAGCCACCAGGCCAGCGGCGTGCCGACCAGCAGCAGCAGTGCCACGGTGACCGTGGCAAGACGCAGCGTAAGCCAGACCGGACCGAGATCGAGATCGCTCATGGTTCAGGGCAGCCGGTAGCCCAGCTCGGTGATCACTGCCCGGGCCGGCGGGCTTTTCAGGTAGTCGAGCAAGGCCTTGGCCGCCGGGTTGTCGCGGGCGCGGGTGATGAGGATGGCATCTTGCTTGAGCGCCGGGTACAGCTCCTGCGGCACTTGCCAGGTACTGCCGGGCTTGCCGCCGGCCAGGACCTGCGACAGCGCGACGAAGCCGGCTTCGGCCGCGCCGCTGGCCGTCATGGCATAGGCCTGCCCGATATCCTCCCCCCGCACGATTTTGTCCTGGACGACCGGCCACAAGCCCAGCTTTTCCAACGTCTGTTGCGCCGCGGCGCCATAGGGCGCGACGGTCGGATTGGCGATTACCAGGTGCCGAAAACCCTCGGTGCGCAGATAGGCCGCGCCATCAGCACCGAATCGGTCGGGATCCGGACTCCACAGCGCAAGCTGGCCGATGGCGTAGGTGAAGCGCGACGCCGGCACCCCGAGGCCGCTTTGGGCCAGCAGCGCGGGACGTTCCGCATCGGCCGAGAGCAAGACATCGAAGGGCGCGCCCTGCTGGATCTGCGCGACGAACTTGCCCGAGGAGCCCAGTACCACGGTGAGCTGATGGCCGCTTGCCTGTTCGAAGGCGGGCTCGATACGGGTCATGGCGGCGGCGAAATTGGCGGCCACGGCGGCCACGACTTCCTGCGCCTGCGCAGCGGATGCGGTGATCGCGAACAACGCGGCTACAAACGCGTGGCGCAAGAAAAGAGTTGGACGGGACATGGGCTGGACTCCTTTAAGAAACAAGAATGCGTTCACACGGATGGGCACTGTGCGGATAGGGCTAGAAATCCACATGGAGCCGCATGCCCCAGATGGACGGTTCATCACCATCGGCGGTATTGCCGGGTCGGTCCAGTTCCAGCACTTGGATGTAGTTCAGCATCAGCCGGATGTTGGAGGTCGGGTACCCGTTCAGGGCCAGCGTCAAGTTGCGCTCATGCCCTCCGATGACTGCGCCATCGTTCAGATCAAGCTCGCTCAGCCGGGCGGCAATTTCCCAGGCCCCCCAGCCGCCGAGGCCAACGCTGGCCAAGGGCCGCACCCGATCGAATACGCCCTCCGCCACCTTGTAGCCCCGGCGCTCACCGGTCAGCAGCCAGGCTGTCTGTGCATACCAGCCTGAAAAGTCAGTGTCTTGTGCGGAATCCTTGCCCTTGAGCGCGGTGCGCATGTATTCCGACTGGAAGGTCAGCGGTCCCCACAGCGCCGCCAATTCCGCGCCAGTGGCGAGAACATTGTCGGTATTGGCCAATACGCCGCTGTCCACCAGATAAACACCCGTGAGGTTTGATTCCGGTTTGGTTCGAAACCGCAGTGCATTGGTGGAGTCGTTGGGCTCGTGGCGCCGGACGCCAGCGCCGAAGTGGAGGACTGCGTCCGGCGTCAGCACCGGCGCAAAGGTAGCGCGCGCCGCCATATCCCAACCCTCGTCACCTTCATTGTGTGTGGATACGTCGCCTTCCGGTCTTTCGCCGAATACACCGGCAGCGGCGCTCCAGTGGCTGCCGGATGTGCGCGCCTCGACGCCGATGCCGCGGCCAGGCGTCAGGATGTCGTTGAGGCCACGCTCCAAAAAGAGCGTGGTGTTGTCGCTGGTCAGTTGTTCCATGCCAAAGGGTTCTTTGAAGTTTCCGACGGTGAGCAATGCCGGAGCGAAGCCCTTGTAGCGTAAGTAGGCGTCCGTGATGCCTTTGCTGCGGGTGCTGGTGGTGGCGTTGTCCGCAAATTCGTATTCGAGCATGTAATCGAAATCACGCGCCAGCGTACCGCGCGCATAGAGTCTGGCGCGGCGTAGGTCGGTGCCGTCGCCCAAGGCCTGCTTGTCCTCTTCATAGGCGGCAGCATCGGCCTCGAGGCGTCCGCCGACCTGGAAACTGAAATCATTGTTCGGGGAGGCGAATTTGAGGCTCTTGCCATCGGAGACGGGACGGATGAGGGTGTCGGATTCGACCCGTTGGCGTGCGGCGCGCTCCGCATCCAGTTCCGAACGGAGATTGCCGACCAGTGTTTCCAATTGATTCAGTCGCTGCTGCATGGCGTCAAGATCAGGGGATGTTGCTTCGGTTCCAGATGCCGCAGCGTGCGCGGTCCCAAACGCCAGCGTGGCGGCCGCGGCGAAAGGCAGGGCTTTGCGCGCCATGGGATGTCCTTCGATTATCGCGGGAACAAGCTTGAGGGAAGACCCCTGCACGGCGCGGGAGTCCGGGTGGTGGTTCGGGTCAGGAAACCCCGGTTTAGGCGTTGATTCCCAGAATCACGCTGCCGGCCTTGAATACCGCACAGGCCCGCCCGCCTTCCTGTAAGCCCAGGTGCTCCAGGCTGTCCAGGGTGATGATGGCGCTGATGGTGGCGCCGCCCGGCAGGCCGATCACCACGTCGGCGTTGACGCCGCCGCGGGTGATGCGCGAGACCGTGCCGCACAGCCGGTTGCGGGCGGAGAGTTTGATCCCCGGTTCATCCAGGGTGATCAGTACGGAAGGGGCCTTCACCAGGGCCCAGACTTCGCTGCCCGGAGCGAGCTTCATGTCGGCGAGGCTTTCCATGGTGATCATGGCGGTGAGGTGGTCATGGACGTTCAGGGCAATCTCGACTTCGGCATTCACGGCGCCGGAGCGGATGCCGGTGATGGTTCCAGAAAACT